>NZ_JAUBSB010000005.1:0-206291 GCF_036702135.1 Microcoleus sp. LAD1_D3
CTGCTTTCTATTATGCCATCAGCTTAGCCAGACAATTGCCTGAGTATTTATACTGATCGCCAAAGTGGGATGCTCCCCTTGTCAGGCAGTTGTTTTTGGCTGTCAACAGCTAAACTCGAATTATTTGCAGCCGCAAGCGCACTACTACTCGCAATAACTGTTTGGGTCAGCCCATTAGCAACAGCATTAGCAGCAGCATTAGCGGGATTTTGCCCCTCGATTGTCAAAGACTTGACATGAAAACCGCGAAACTTTTCTTTTTGGCTAACGCGCCACATTGCGATGGGAAAAGTCAATCGATTTTAGATTTTAGATGTTAGATTTTAGAATTGAAGCATTGACCCCACGGATAAATTCGGGGGGCAATTTTCATCGGATACAGGTTTTTTATTTCTCCACGGATGAATCCGGGGGCTTGTATCCTGGATGCTTTCGGTCAAAAATTTAATGTAAGTTATTCTCAAGAGTGGGAATAAAACCAATTAGGGATTTTCAGTTTTTTCTTGATATTTTTTTTAAATTCTTGCTTGAGCTTGATGGTAAATACATTTTGCAGTTGAATCTGTAAACAAACATTGATAATTCTTATCAAAAAGCTTGAATGTGGGGGTGCTCGGTTATCCGAATAATTCTTCAGGATTATTTAATGTAAAATTTCTCATCCTCGAAATTCTGCCCATGAGGCGCTAATCTATATCCAATAAGCGATCGCCCGCCGCAAATCTCCCGATCGCTCGATCGCATTAATGCCCCCAGAGGGGGTTTTAAATTTTTGTAAAAAATAGTTGACTAAAGAGTTGCAAGTTCTCTCGTTTGGATACATCAATGCACATACCTGATGGTTTTCTTTCACCGCCAGTAGCCGTTGCCACCGGCATAGCAAGTGCAGCAGCAATCGCAGTTGCCCTGAATCGAACCCGCGCCAGTCTGGGACTCAGACAAGCACCAATCATGGGCTTAACCACAGCTTTCGTGTTTGCAGCCCAGATGGTCAACTTTCCCGTAGCCGGCGGCACCAGCGGCCACTTGTTGGGAGGGGCGCTCGCATCCGTCGTTTTGGGGAGCCCTTGGGCGGCAACTTTAGCGATGAGCACAGTTTTTATAATTCAGAGCGTCTTGTTTGCCGACGGGGGCATCACCGCCTTGGGAGCCAATATTTTTAACATGGGGCTAGTGGGCATTTGGGTTGGCTGGTGGCTGTTGCAGCCATTGCAGCAACTTTTGGGAGGTTCCAGAAATCGTTTGCCCCTAGCCGCGGGTATCGCCGCTGGCCTCAGCGTCGTGGCTGCTTCGATTACTGTGGCGATCCAATTGGCAATTTCGGGAACAGTAGGACTCAATACCGCATTGCCAGCAATGGTAGGGGTACATATTTTAATTGGGATTGGCGAAGGGGTAATTACAGGCGGCGTGTTAACTTATCTCGTCAAAGTGCGGCCGGATTTACTGCCGGGAGAACAGCCGCAATTGCAGAAATGGGTAGTGCCAGTAATCGGAGTTTTATTAATTTCCGGGGTGCTTTCACTGTTTGCTTCAAGTTGGCCTGACGGGTTAGAAGCGGTAGCCGAAAAGTACGGCTTTAAAGATAAAGAAGCTGTGGCGATCCAAAATCCCACTCCTTTAGCAGATTACACAGTTAAAGGATTAGAAGAACAGCCTATTGGTACTAGCATTGCTGGACTTTTAGGGTCTGCCTTCAGCTTCGGCGCGGCTTTTGGGATTGCTCAGTTGGTGGTAAAACCTAAAGATGTCTAAACTCTCCATACCTTTTCGATTGCGAGTGTCTCTCACAATTGTGATTGGCATGGGTTTTCTGAAGACAGGCGCTTGGCTGTGGCTGGGAATTTATGGGGCGATCGCACTTTTTTGGTCGTTTTGGCTCAGGGCTCCGGTGCGAACCCTAGCGCAACTGTTGGGAGCAGAATTGCTTTTTCTCTCCTTATTAGTGCTACCCCAAGGTTGGGAACGAGCCAGTTTTCTGTTGCTGCGTTCCCTAATTTGCCTGCTAATTATGAACAGTTTTCTGCTAACTTTGCCACCCCACAGTTTCGGAATCGCCCTCAAAGGATTACCCCTACCAGGAGGTTTGCAAGAGATTGTACTTTTAACAGGACAATACTTAGAAATCCTCCTGGCCGAAGTCAACCGCATGAAAATATCTGCCCAACTCCGGGGCTTGTCCGGTACCGGAGGATGGCTGCGTTACGCCAGTGCTTCCATGATCGGAGCGCTTTATTTGCGAAGTCTTGATCGGGCAGAAAGAGTACACGCAGCCATGCTAATTCGCGGCTATAAAGGAAGTTTGCCCACCGACTCAAAATCGACACCAAAAGAGCGCTTCTGGCTGACACTAACAATTTTAATAGCAGCCGGATTAACAATAGCTTCTTACGGTTATTCGTAATTGGGCATTGGGCTTTTTAACGTGTTCCCCGCCTCTGCCTAGGAATCGATCTCCAGAGGCTGTGCCTCGCTTCTTGCGGAGGAAAAGTGGAGGCAGAGCCGACCGATTTGCGTTCCCAGGCTCTGCCTGGGAACGAGTTGAAATTATTCAATCTAAAATCTAACATCTAAAATCGGATGACTAATCTCAAATCCGCACCAACAATCGAAGTGCAAGACTTAATATTTGGCTATCCCGATCAAAAGCCAATATTGCGGGGAATTTCTTTTAGTTTGCAACCGGGAGAAAGAGTTGCTTTACTCGGCCTGACAGGTGCTGGTAAAAGCACTTTGCTCGAAAACTTGATCGGATTAAAAATGCCTCAATCCGGTGAGATTAGAGTGCAGGGAAAAAAGTTGGAAGAGGCGACGTTATCGCAGGCGCGCAGGCAGATTGGATTTTGCTTTCAAGACGCTAACGACCAGCTATTTATGCCCACTATTTTAGAGGATGTTATGTTCGGGCCGCGCAATTACGGAGTGCCGCCGGGAGTTGCGCGCGATCGAGCTTTAGCCCTATTAGACGAATTTGGTTTAGTAGAATTTGCCAACCGTTCGGCCCACGAACTTTCGGGAGGTCAAAGAAGGTTAGCAGCCTTGGCAGCAATTTTAGCATTAGAGCCGACAATTTTAATCTTAGATGAGCCGACTAACGGACTCGACCCCTCGTGGCGGCGTCACTTGGCGTCAGTTTTGTCCCAATTGCCGATCGAGGTAATTTTGATCGCGTCCCACAATTTGAATTGGATCGGGAAAACGACTCAAAGGGCGTTAATTTTGGCTGATGGGCAGATTCAGGTCGATCGGCAAACTGAAGATTTGCTGGCAGACAAATCAACTCTCGAATATTACAATTTGCCGCCTGATTGGTAATTAACCATGGGTCATCAGTAATTAGATAAAGCAGTAATAACTAACCCCAACTGATTGCTTTAATTGGCTCACTATGGTAAGGATTGGGTAGCAATCACAGGCTGTATATATCTGTAATTAAAGCTCGAACTTGCGGACGGCTTCATTGTACAGATAAATAGCTAAATCGCGCAGAATTTGTTCATTTTTAAACTCACTTCCTAACTTCTGTCTTGCCATTTGAACACACATTTTCATCAACTCTGATGAACTTTCGATGTGAAGTGCGATCGCCTTTTGCTTTTCTTCAAAACCGACCTCGATTTCCGCCAGCATTTTGACCGATTGACAATCCGCAAATTTCTCTAAATTTTCAGCCCTTTTTTCCGGCTTTCTCTTTTGTAGTTCCTCAGAAAAACCCCCAGCAATTATCCCTGCGGGTAACGCAAAAATTCCGATTCCCAAAAATGCTAACATGGCTCCTAACAATTTCCCTAAAGGAGTGATTGGATAAATATCGCCGTAACCAACAGTAGTTAATGTCACAACTCCCCACCACATTGCATCGGGGATGCTGCCAAAAGCTTTGGGATGTGCCTCGTATTCAACAAAATACATGATGCTAGAGGCAAATATTAACAGAATAAAAACGGCCAATGCAGTGGCAATCAACTCCTCTTTTTTAGCGTACAATACTGCTCCCAGAGTTCGTACTGACTCTGAATAACGGCTCACTTTTAGCAAGCGCAACAAGCGCAGGACACGAATTAAATTAACGAAGTTTAAACTAGGAAATACCAGCAAGAAGTAAAAAGGTAAGATGGAAATTAAATCTATCAAACTTAGCGGTGTAAGAGCATATCTCAATCTTCCCCACAGCGGGTGGCTGTATCTGCGATCGACTGTAGACACCCACAGCCTCAAAATATATTCTATGGTAAATACGAAGGAGGAAACAATTTCGATGTTTGCCAAAAGCGATGTGTACTCTGGCGACAAGGTGGGCGAAGTAGAAGCAATAAAAGCTGCGACGTTGATCAGAATTAAACCAGTTATGACAACATCATCTGCTAAACTGTATAAATTGCTTGAGTCTGAGGTTTCTAAAATCTCATAAATTATAGTTTTGATTTTTTTACGCATCTGAGTTTATCCTAAAAACTTAGCAATTTACGATCGCGCTTTACTACAGTCTAAGCAATTAGATTCAAAAAATTAAGCAGGACTTGCCCTAGGGCTAAAAATTTGGTGTCTTCAGAGATGCTATGGTTGCGAAACTCAATATTTCTCAGGGAAACTGGGTTGTTTGGGGCAAGGGCGTTCTAGTAAAATTTAGAGTGAATCTGGAAAGAATTTCCAACTATATACTGGATTTGCAGGCAAAAATCATGAAGGTAGCCGTATTTAATACCAAATCCTACGATCGCACTTTTCTGACAGCAGCCAATGTCGGCGGTCAACACGAGTTGGTTTTTTTTGAACCGCATCTGACCCTGGAAACCAGCGTTTTGGCTGCTGGATTTCCGGCCGTTTGCGCGTTCGTGAACGACTGCTTGGACGCGAAAACGCTCGGGGCGATCGCCGAAAAAGGCGTCCGCTTGCTGGCCCTGAGATCCGCCGGATTCAATCACGTCGATTTAGCAGCAGCGAAGGATTTAGATATAACTCTCCTGCGAGTTCCTGCTTATTCTCCCTACTCCGTCGCGGAACACGCAGTCGCTCTGATTTTGTCCCTCAACCGCAAAATCCACCGGGCCTACAACCGCGTCCGCGAAGGCAATTTCGCCCTAGACGGCCTGTTGGGTTTTGACCTCCACGGCAAAACCGTGGGAATCGTCGGAACGGGCAGAATTGGCGCAATTACTGCCCAAATTCTGCACGGATTCGGGTGTCGCCTGCTGGGATACGATGTTTTCCAAAACGTAGATTGCCTCGCCCTAGGCATGGAATACGTCGCCCTCCCGGAACTCTTCGGCGCCTCTGATATTGTCAGCCTCCATTGTCCGCTGATACCGGAAACTTACCATTTAATCGGTGCAGAGGCGATCGAGCAAATGAAACCGGGGATGATGCTGATCAATACCAGCCGCGGTCAGTTGATTGACACTAAAGCTGTTACCAAAGCACTGAAATCTGGTATAATTGGCTACCTCGGCTTAGATGTTTACGAACAAGAGACGGATCTGTTTTTTGAGGATTTGTCAAATCACGTCATTCAAGACGACGTTTTTCAACGTTTGCTGACTTTTCCCAACGTCCTGATTACTGGACATCAAGCTTTTTTCACCGAGGAAGCTTTGAAAAATATCGCCGAAACCACGATCGCCAATATCACCGACTTTGAACAAGGACGCCCTTGCCCGAATCAAATCAACCTCGATCAAGTGAAAAAATGAGTCAAAAGACCGATTTGGCAGGGAAGGCAATTGTTTAAAATCAAGTCATATCGTTATTTTTGCTTGCAATTTGTGAAACTCTGCCTTAGTCTCATCAATTAGTCCCTGCAGCGCGGATGCTGTGCTAATTGCCGGAGAATTATACTGGCAGCAATTCACAGCCTGCAATTTTACCTGACAACGGAGGAAGTATCTAATGACACAAGCTAACTTTTCGGACGAGACACAAACCATCACTGAAGTCGTCACAGTAGACCTGGTGGCTGACCAACCGGGGGTCATGACTACAGTGACAACCACAGAAACACCGACGAGCCAGTTCCAAGATATTAAAGACCAAGTTATTACAATTTTGTCGGAACTTCCCGCCTATCTCTCTAATTTTTTTGCTGACTACCAAAAGCCCCTCATAACTGTTGGTTTAATTCTGGCAGGCGGTATTAGTATTAAGGTAATGCTGGGAGTTTTAGGTGCCCTTAATGATGTCCCTTTGGTAGCTCCAGTTTTTGAGTTGATTGGGATGGGATATACGGGCTGGTTTGTTTACCGCTATCTGCTCAAGGCTTCTAACCGCCAAGAGTTGTTAACGGAAATTGATTCTTTAAAAGAACAAGTTGTAGGTAAAGATTCTTAGAGGGAGTCATTAGTCATTGGTCATTAGTCATTAGTTAGTGGTTATTTGTTATTTGTGAGGCTATAGCAATAACCGATAACAAGTAACCAGCAACCAATGCCCAATGCCCAATGCTCAATGCCCAATGCTCAATGCCCAATGCTCAATGCCCAATGCCCAATGCCCAATCTTAATTTGGATGGCAAACTTGTTGCAAAGTGGTGGTAAAGTCGGGGTAGGAAATGGCAGCAGCTTCTGCCCGGTGAATGTTAGTAATACCTGTGGCATTGAGGGCTGCGATCGCCAAACTCATGGCGATTCTGTGGTCGGTGTAGCTGTCTACATCCGCGCCGGTCAAAGGAGTTCCCCCGGTAATTTCTAAACCGTCGGGTAACTCGGAAATTTGGGCTCCCATGCGGTTGAGTTCTGCAGCAGTCACCGCCAGTCGATCGCTCTCTTTGACTCGCAACTCGGCCGCATCTCGAATTATTGTAGTACCCGATGCAAAGATTGCCGCTACTGCCAAAATTGGAATTTCGTCAATCAGTCGGGGAATTAAGTCGCCAGCAATGGTGCATCCCCGCAATTGGCCGGAACTACGAACCAAAATATCCGCTACAGGTTCCCCCGCCGCCTCTCGCTGATTTTGCAGTTCAATGTCCGCGCCCATCATTTCCAAAGCTTCCAAAATACCTGTACGAGTTGGGTTGACGCCGACATTTTCGACTACGAGCTCGGAACCTGGGACGATCGCGCCAGCAACTAGCCAAAAAGCCGCCGAACTAATATCCCCCGGTACAATCACATTCTGCCCTTGCAGTTGTGTCGGCCCAGTGACTGTCACGCTACAAGTTTCTGGATCGACGCTCAATTGGGCTCCAAACGCTCGCAGCATCCGCTCGCTGTGATCCCGCGACAGAGCGGGTTCTGTGACTGTTGTTTCTCCGCTTGCCATCAAACCGGCGAGCAAAATGCAAGATTTAACTTGAGCCGAGGCGATCGGAGAATGGTAGTGAATTGGTTTTAACTGCTGTCCGAGTATCGCTAAAGGAGCTAAAGAATTACTTTTTCGGCCCCAAATTTGCGCTCCCATTTGTTGCAGCGGTTTAATGACGCGCGACATCGGCCGCGATCGCAAAGAACTGTCACCCGTTACCGCATAAAAACGCCCCGGATGAGAGGCTAAAATTCCCAACATCAACCTCATCGTCGTGCCGGAATTACCCGCGTCCAAGACTTCCACCGGCTCCTCTAACTCGCCAATTCCAACGCCCCGGACTGTCACCCGTTCCGCGTTGAGTTCAGAAACTTTGGCTCCCAGGAGCGAGAAACATTTAGCGGTGCTGCGGGGGTCTTCTCCTAGCAGTAGTCCCTCAATAGTAGTTTCACCTTGGGCGATCGCACCCAACATCAAAGCTCGGTGAGAAATCGACTTATCGCCCGGAACTCGAATCCTCCCCACTAGCGACAAGCCCGATGCCGGTTTTTGAATGCTTAAAGTTTGGCTTTTGTCAAGAAGCGTAGTAGTGATAATGTCAGCTTGCATTGAGATAAACTAGGATTGGATGGCGTTAGCTATCCTACCTTTTTCCCAGTCCTAAGTCAGTCATCTTTTGTACGGCCTGCGGGTTTTTTCCCAATGTGTCCGGTTAACTTAAAAGCTGATGAAACTCGCCCTGAGACTCTGCTGTCAGTTATCTAGGACACAGGAGTGCGGACGCAACGGCACGGATTTCACTTTAATTTCACCTTAATTTCACAAATATTATCCGTGTATCTGCTTAGATTTCATTTCCTGCTCTCAGTTATCGACCAGATGATTGAGTTGTGACTAAACAATTTTAGATTTTCGATTGCGAGTTGTAGATTTTTCATTTTTTTAAGCAAAAGCTCCGGAATTTGGAACTCAGCTAATCTAAAATCTAAAATCTAAAGCTTAAAATCTCAAATCTCAAACCCCCCGATCCACAACTACTCCTAAACTTTTATTTATGCTGACGCATCACCGCAAGCCTGTAAGTTTATCGCTGGTATCCACAGATTTACCATTGTGGTCAGTTGTTGAAACCGCTGGTACGCTTTATCAAAAAGACCGCGATCGCTTTCACTTGTTGTTACACGAACCAGCAATAATCGATCGCCAATTTTCCGACGGCTCCGACGAATCTGCCGAGCAAGTTACAATCTTGCCCCCAACTACAAAACCTCGGTTGCTCTGGCTAGAAGTTTCGCCCTACCGAGTCATTATGACTATGCAAGGAAACGGCAAATACAGTTACCGCCACTGCTGGGAACGAGGAATGTACGGCCTGAGCCGTTATTGGCTTCAGGGCGAATCGCTGGCGACTCCCGAACAGTTGCGACTTCGCAACTTCACTCGCAACTTGACGCTGACAGGAAAGCCGGAACCGGAACACTTGCGGTTAGAATACGAATTGTGGTCGGAGAAAGTACAACTCGGTCGCTATATTTTGAATCTAGAAATTCATCACTAAATTGGGTAATTGCAAAGGGGTAGATAGTAGGTGAAGGCGACGCATTCCTCAAATTCATTCACCCGTTGTGCGTTGTTGGGGTTCGCGTGGCCATCTCAAAACTCAAAACTATTAGCTTTTAGCGATCGCTCTTACAATAATTAATCAGTTTGCTAGTCAAAGCGTCTTGATTTGCGGCTGCTTGATTCGCCTGCTGTCCGGCTCTAATAATATCTGCTTGAGCTGTTTGGATTTGCTCTCGACCTTCTATACTTGTAGAAGCGAGATTTCCAGCCTGAAGACTTTTGCTTATGTCGCCCAGTGCTTGACTAATTTCCTGGAAGGATTTAACCGATGGCTCCTGAATTTCTTTGAGGGTTGGATCGGTTATTCGCAGATCCTCAAGTTCTTTAGCTATCAGGTTCAAATTTTTAGCTAAATTGTCGGTCGTTGCAGCATCGTTGCTGTCTTTATCAACATCAAGGAGAGCGTTGCCTTTGTTGACAATTTCAGTAAATTTAGTACACTGGACAGCTCGGCTATCGCTGCAACTAATCGTCAGCGTACAGCAAGCAACAACTATCAGCAGGATGGCAATCTGTTTGCGAAAAAAGTACATGAGCCCTCGGTTGCAAAAAAAGTAGATTGTGGGATTTTGTCGTAGAGTGCGTCAGCGATTAGCCGATATATCGACTGTCGAAAAACTTTCGCGGCATTCAGACACGCTCTACTAAGCTAAACTACGTACCTGTTTAGGAACTATGGTCAAAAACAGCAATAACCTACAGAAGGGAAGCATTTGGGGATATCTTACCCTGCTTTTGCCTATTTCCTTGACGGCGGTTGCCAGTTTCGAGTCGGGAACGATGTTTTGGGCGATCGCCACCACAGCGGGCGTTGCTTGGGCTTACAAGCTCTATCAGCAGCAGCAAAAACATAAACTCGCTCATTTAGACTCGGTTTTCTACAAGTTGATCAAGGAAAATCAAGGGCGAGTTACGGCTTTGGATTTGGCGATGAATGCGAAACTCCCCGGAGAAAAGGTTCAAGAGTATCTCGACGAACGAGCCTCTGAGTTTGCAGCGGATTTTGAAGTGACGGAACAAGGCGGAATTTTGTATTATTTTCAAATAGCTCCACCTGTCAATCAAAGCGAAACAGCTAATGCGGTAATAGCTGTTCAAGAGCCTCCCACAAATCGGGAAAAAGCACAAGATAAAAAACCCAATTTATTCCCCATTGCTCAAACCAAGACTCCTGAAAAGCCCAAAATCTCTTTTACCCAGACGGAACTCTCCCGCAGGTTCAAAGTTCACGCAACTACGATCGGCAAGTGGAAACTTAAGCCGGAGTTTGCTCAGTGGAGTCGGGAAAAAGACCCGGAGGATCTCGCCTGGGAATATTCTACAGAAAACAAGCGATTTTATCCCAAAGATTGAGTGGCTCGGGTATTTGCCAAAATATCTCAAGAAACCCGGTTTATACAACGCTCTGCGCTTAGTAACGAAGAATTTGGCAAGAAACCGGGTTTCTGAGACTTGAGCGCGTCCTGGACTGATTTTACTGCGGTTGACCGATCGACCTGTTTAGGTTACTTTAAGTAAAATCATGTATTGTTGAGTTTGCCAAATAAAAATCGGTAAATTCGATCGTCCTATCTGTGACTTTTTTCTCCTATGTCCAAAACAACCTTGCGAGTAGTCGCCCGCCTCGTCGCGTTTCCCGACAAAGTAGCAGAACTTAAATCTCTGCTGCTGAGCATTATGGAGCCTACTCGCAAAGAGAAAGGCTGCATCAAATACGAACTCCTGCAAAATCAAGCCGATCCCACAGATTTTACCTTCGTTGAAGAGTGGGAAAGTGCAGATTTGCTCGAACTACATCTCGGTTCAACTCACATTCAAGACGCCGTGCAGAAATTAGACGGTTTGGCCGTTGGACCTCCAGATATCCGTCGCTATGAATTGCTAGCTTAATCCGGTTTTATAGCAATTTTATTAATGTTTGTGAAATAGCTTCGACCCCCCTAGCCCGCCTTAGTAAGGGGGGACAAGAGTGAAAGTTAAAATTCTACTAACTTCGGAAAAGTTTATGACATTAGCAACAATAAAACAGTTATTTATTTATCCAATTAAAGGGCTGACGCCGCAAGAAATGTCGGAGTTTGCTTTAACAGCAGGACACGGAATTAAGGGCGATCGAGCTTTTGCCTTAATGTTTGCAGATAATCTTGAAGCTGCAAAGATGCCTGCCCAAAATATGCCTTGGATGAGCAAAAAAAATTTTGCTGTCCAAAACGATTGGCCTTTGTTAGCAGCTTTAAAATGTGATTATCAACCGGAAACGGCCGTTTTAACAGTCAAGCGTGAAGGAGTTGCAGTGTTATCCGCCGAAACGAACACAGCAGCGGGGCGCGATCGCATCGGCGCTTTTTTCACAGAATATCTGGCCGCAATTGAATCCACAAAAGAAGCGAGACACCCGCAGTTTGCACCTTTGCAGTTAGTGGGCGACACCAGCGGCGAAACTCGCTATCCCGATCGAGAACCCGTACACATTTCTTTACTCAGTCAAGCCACATTAGACCAATTAACAGAAATTGCTGTTCAAAACATTGACGTGGGCAGATTTCGCCCGAACATTGTGCTAGAAGGTATGGCAGCTTGGTCAGAATTTGAGTTGATTGGAAAACAGTTTCAATTAGGCACGGCGCGCATAGAAGTTACAGCACGCATCGGTCGCTGCGTCAATATAGAAGTGAATCCAGAAACAGGCGATCGGGATATTTCTTTACTCAGTTTACTGCAACAGGAATTCGGTCACGCGCAAACCGGAGTTTTAGCCAAAATTATCAACAGCGGCACAGTTAAAATCGGGGATGTTTTGACTTCTTATTAATCAAAAGCGACATTAAGATTGTGAATGCTGGCTAACTTCCTCTACTGATAAACCCAGCGCTTCTGCCACTTGCTCTGTATTCAATCCCATTGCCAACAACCGAGGGATAGCATCCCGCCGTGCTTGCGCTTCTGCACTCAAAGCCTGCTCTGCTAAGGAAGCTCGTTCTGTACCTGTCAGCAGCAAATTGCCCTCGCTGTCCCACCACCGCAGCCACAGCATTGTCTGGTTTTGATAACTGCCTTGCCACAGTCCTAATTCTACGCCCATTGGCGCGATCGGATAATGAGCGCGATCGTTCGGAAGCAACTGCTGGTAAAACCCATTTTTCAGGTTGTAAACCTCCAGTCTGCCATTATTGATTTCATAAATCCCATAATACGGAATCCGCATGATCCGCTCATATACCCAAAACTTCCCAGGCCTTTGCGCCGCTCCAACTTCCGAGTACGATAGTGGGGTTGTGTCCCGCTCTTCTGAACCATCTCCCGATGCGAACTCCAAAGCAATCATCGGAGCCATGAATTCCCGCCACAGCACGTAAGAGCGACGGATCTGATTTCCTAATGTTGGTGGCACGTTCGGCACGTAGAACCAATCAGGAGCTTCTGCTCCCTTTTCAAGCGGGTCAGTTTCTCGCCAGTAGATGCCACAGTCTTGCCCCATAGCATATTGCCCGTCGGGATGAAGCCCTTGCAACACCGACCCGATCGAATCAGTCAAAATAATACTCTGGGGATGCTCCTGAAAATTCTTCACAAAAGTGCCGTCTTCCTCTGGCAGTTGAGTGTGGTCGGGGAAAGGAGAGGGAAGGACAATTTTTTCGGTTGCCGGGGTCATGCGACCTCTCAAGTATTGCAGCTTACGTGGATATCTTAACTCATCCTGCTTCCGGCACCCTCACCTTATTACCAATCAAATTCAGAAAACTCGTTCCAAAATGTTGAATCTCCAAAAAATTAGCATAGGAAGGAGTTGACTTGTAAACTCTAAAAGTCCGCATAATTCCTAAAGTCGCGGCACTTTCCAGCGGGCCGATAAAGCTAGTATCTCTGTCCAAAAAATGAGACTGCTTAGCCCAGTGTGCCATCTGTTCCGCATTCAAAAAATAGCAGCCGGAATGAGGATTCAAAGCTCGCTCAAAAGCGACTGTTTGTTCCATGATTTTTCCCATTAACTGCCGCTGCTCCTCTATTTTTTGAAACGGAGAAGTTGCTGATTCTGCTAAATCACCATCAACATATGCTTTAAAAACCGCGCCTTTAGGCGATATTTCATAGCGATTAGGTTGCAGCAAATTCCCATTTCCTCCGTGATGTGTAAACCACTTTAATTTACTAAAAAACCACGGATCATGCAGAACTAAATCATCTTCCAAATAACAGAAATAATCGTATTTGTTAAGACACGCTCGCAAAACTGCTTGACACTCAAAACCCAACAGCAGCGGTTCGCATTTTGTAGCGTGGTGCATAAAACATCTGGGCTGCACTGGCAGTTGAGGCAACAGATGATAGCCTTGAGTAGTGCAAACCACAATGTCAATTTCGTGCTGTTGAGATTGATTTGCTGGGATAGTTGCACATTCGCTAATGTCAATCATGGACTGAGATTTGCCGTACAAAGCTTGCAGCGATGTCACGCAAGCGGTTAAAGCATTGAGTCGCGGTTGCGGATCATTTCGCTGCGAAGCGTGTTTCCCCTCGCCGCTGGGATTGTAAAAGTGAGCAATAGTGAATAGAATTCGCATTGGTGTGGATTAACAATTAGAAATTAAACAATAAAACAGAACGATCGCACAATAGCCTATAAATTTTACCGCATTTAGTCACCAAATAACTCCGGCAGGCGATCGCGCAACTCAGCATTTAAACGTGGCAACTCGTCCCGCATCTGTAAGTACCAATCTCGGCGCTGCCGGTAGTGCCCGCACAGCAAGCGGTTGTCCCGCACCCATTCGTAAGCATTCGCGGCTACTTCCCGGCGCAGAGAAGTGTCAGATATCAGCGAATTTAGTTTGGTTTCAAACTCTTTTTCATATCTATAAATAAATCCGGTTTCACCTTCGACAATCGAATGTTCGTACACGGTGGGACTTGCCAAAACCGTTACTCCCCGCGCTGCACATTCAATAAATTTTAAGTCGGATTTCGTTTCGTTAACCGGGTTGGAAACAAGCGGCAGCAAAGCTATATCGCAACTGTACATAATTTCTTGATACCGTTCGTAACTGCAAAATGGTTCAAATTCTTTTTGCTGTATTTCCAAGGATTCAAAAAATCGGCGGTCGTGGATTACTTTAACTCGAATCCGGTGCTTGTGTGCGACTAAAACTCGATTGAGTGCTGCCATAATCGGCTGCCAATCTTTTTCGCGGTTGAGTGCACCAAAAAAAATTGTTACTGTATCTTCTGCCGGATAAATTCGCGGCGGAGGTAGATAAGCTAATTGATTGGGAAAAACGGCAAGATTTGGATTGTAGTGCCGCAAAATTTTTGCGAGGGGTTCTGTAGAAGTTTGCACGCAGTGACAGCCGCGATAGCTGAGGTAATTATTATCTGCATATTCGCGGCGGCGGATGGGATTGTCGTCAATTTCAGCTACTATTAAATAGCCTTGTTGCAACAGTTCTTTGAGTTGGGGAATGTAGGCAGGATATTGCATAATTGTCCGCTGCCAGATGAAAACTTTTTCTTCTCCCGGCAGGGGGGGAATTAATCCTGCTGTTTTCACGCCGGATACGGTGCGGACACCGGGAATTGTGGTGCTAAATTTGTCCGGTTCCAAAACTCGCACGCGATCGCACCCTGTAGGAGCCATAATGATAGTCTGAATCAGCAGTCTGCGCGCAGGTACGGTCGATTTGGTCGATCGCACGATATAATGTTCAGCACCCGTTTCCGTAGCAAAACTGCTCGATGTTAGCTCTAAAGCCTTTACCATTGGATGTAGTAATTCCTGAAAGTGGACAAAATTTTCGGTTTTGTGTCCCTTCCCTTGAAATTCGTAAACCTGCAATCCGGCTTGAGCAAATAGTGATTTAATACTTTCTAGGGTAAACCAGTGCTGCATCTTGCTGTCGGGATTTTCCCAATGTCCGCGCAGCAGATTGACAATTCGCCGCCAGTATTGAACATTGGGGATTCTGGCGAGAATTTGCCCCTCTGGATTCAGCAAACCACTGTACTGCTTGAGGACTTCCCAGGGATTTTTCAGATACGGTAGCAAGTCGCCGAAAATTAAGCAATCGACGGTTCCTGGAGCGAGGTCGAGACTTTCGATGGCAATTTCTTCAATATTGGCTACAGTCACCCAGTTTAGCCGATCAACGGCAATTTTAGCTTTTTCTCGATCGCATTCAATGCCAATATACTGACAATGGGGATTGATCAGCTTGTACTGTTCGCCCGTCGAACCCGTACCGCAGCCAATTTCGACAATGACTTTAGCATCCGGCGGTAGCAGCTTCAAGAGGTCGTGGTTGGCGCGATCGATCACTTTCTCTAAAATTCCTGATTAGTTTATCCTAAAATAAAACAGAGCAACCCATGCCGACAGACAACCAGCCGAAGGTTAGCATTGCGATGCCAGTATACAATGGCGATCGCTATCTTTGTCAAGCGCTAAATTCTCCGTTGCGAACTTTTTTTCTTTTCTCTTCTCTTGGTCGGCGTTAAGAGCGTTTCCTTTAAATCTTATTCACCAATCCTCCAGGATTGCTATATGTTAGCAAATATTCGGCAAAATTATAATTTCTTCTCTACCATACCCTTTTTTAGCCCAATTGAGCTGATCAATTAATACTGCTTTTTCTCAAAAAATCCACACTACACTGTGCTAAATACATTAGAAACTATGAACCCTAATCTAGGAATGAACATCGCCGGCTACATTAACGGCGAATTTGGCATAGGAGAAGGTGTCAGAGCAAATATCAGGGCTGCAGAAGCCGCCGGGATTCCCTTCGCCATAAACAATTTTACCCGCAGTCCCCACCGCAAGAAAGACACCACCTATCAAAATTTTAGCCAAGATAATCCCCATCCCGTAAACTTAATTCAAGTCAACGCCGATCAAGTTGCAACCTTTATCAAACATACAGGTTTCACCTATTTTGAAAACAAATACAATATCGGCTTTTGGGCCTGGGAACTTCCCGCATTTCCCCCGGAATGGCAGCCAGCATTTAATCACTTTCACGAAATATGGACTTACAGCAACTATTGCGCCGAGGCAATTTCTGCACTTGCGCCAATTCCCGTCATCAAAATCATGCCCAGTATTGCTCTTCCCGCACCTTCCCTGAACAGAGAAGCACTGAATTTACCGAAAAATAAATTTATTTTATTGTTTGTATTCGACTTTTCCAGCCACATCGAGCGCAAAAATACTTTAGCGACAATTCAAGCATTTAAACAAGCTTTTGGGGAAGATAACAGCGTATTATTGGTCATCAAATCTTCTAATTCCCACAAGTTTTCAGCGGCGCAAGCATCCTTAAACTCAGCCATAGCCAATAATTCAAATATCAAACATCTAGACGGGTATTTGTCCAAAAATAAACTTAACGGTTTGCTCTACAATTGCGACTGTTATGTATCCCTGCACCGCGGCGAAGGATTTGGCTTAACAATGGCTGAAGCCATGTTTTACGGCAAACCCGTAATTGCCACGGGCTATTCATCAAATACAGAATTTATGAATGTCGGCAATAGCTATTTAGTCAAGTATAAGTTAATCCCAATTGAGAAAGATTGCGGGCCTTACAAAAAAGGCAATGTTTGGGCCGAGGCGGATGTCGAACACGCTGCTGATTTAATGCGTCATGTCTTCAACAATTACCGGGAAGCTCAGCAAGTTGGAAGAATAGCTGCTGAGGAAATTAAGACTTTACTGAATCCGCAAACTGTCGGGAGGAAAATTCAAAACCGTCTCGAATATATTGCCGAAATTACAGATAATTTCAAAAGCTTGGATCGCGGAATACGGAAAAAAGCGTCTCAGCCAGCGACAGTAAAAAATGCACCACCTTTAGTTAGTATTTGTATTCCGACATACAACGGATCGGCATTTATTGGCGAAGCGATTCAAAGTGCGATCGCCCAAACATACCCTAACATAGAACTGATTGTATCCGACGACGGTTCCACAGACGAAACAATTGCGATCGCCCAATCCTTCCAATCGCAAACCTCACTCGATTTCCGCATCGTACTGCACCGCAACTACGGCTTATCACAAAACTGGAACTTCTGCATATCCCAAGCAAAAGGTCAATACATTAAATTTCTGTTTCAAGACGACTTGCTCGCACCAGAAGGTATTGAAAAAATGGTCGCAGTCGCCCAACAAAACCCAGAAATAGGTATGGTTTTCTCCCCGCGTGGCATCACCATAGCTGACAATGAATCTAACCCGATTTTGCGCCTAGCTTCCCAATCAATTAAAGATTTGCATAAAAGTTGGTCGAATTTAAAATCTATTCAGCCCGGAAAAGAATTACTGGCTGATACTAACTGCCTGAGCAACCCGATAAACAAAATTGGCGAACCGAGTACCGTCTTAATTGCCGCGCGAGTCTTTGAAGAAATAGGATTATTTGATTCGGGATTATCTCAGTATGTAGACTTAGATATGTGGTGGCGAATCATGGGGAACTATCACATCGGATTTGTAGATGAAAAACTGTCCTCACTGCGGATTCATCCCGAACAACAAACTTGGAAAAACTTCGCGGCTGGGGAAAATCATAAGGATGTAGTAAGATTTTACAAAAAACTACTAAATAGTCCTGATTACAGTTTCCTGGATCAACAAATCAAACAGACAATCCGCCAAAAGCTGGCATTGAGAACCCAGCCGAGTTTATCGGCATTGTCAGCAATGCTTGAGCAATACAATAAATTCCCCTCAAAACAGCCTCTTCTCGCGCTGCGCGCCTATCGCCAACAGCTAGCTGAATATTGGCTGAATTTGCCAGCGAAAAATTTAGAAAGTGCTTACTTGAAAGACATGGGGAAAGCTCATAAATTGCTCCTAGATAGCGCCCTCAAAAATGAAACTTTAACTGAGGAAGAACAAAGTTTTGTCCAGCAGTTATCCTCCAAACTTGCTGAAGGAGGGGAAATTGCCGAGAAGATTCAATATCTCCTCGCAGCGATGCTGTACCGCGACGCTTATCAGTTGCCACTTGAGTATAACAATGCAGCGATTCCCCAGTGGTTTTTTAACGACTTTTTGAAATTTATCTTTCAGTCTCCCGGTTATTTTAAACAAAACTGGGAAATAGAAAGGTACTCTGAATATTTCCAGCAGTTGATCAAGTATGTCGCTGCTCATATCGCCAGTTTTCCCGATTCAGAAGTGTGGCGTTATTTGGCGGCTTTTATTGCGACAACAGTTAGCTTCCAAGCTTTGTATTTGAGCGAGGAAAATCTGCTCAATATATTGATTCAGCGAGCTGATATTATGGAATTTTATTTGAAAAATATCGGCTGTCAAATAGAATGGAATTTTGCTCAGAGAGAACCTGAAACAACTAAAATCCGAGTTGGCTTTTTGCTTGATAAAATTAGTTATGAATCCGAGACTCGTGCTGCAATTCCCACTTTTGAATATTTAGATAGAAGCAAATTTGAAATTATCGTGTACTATTTCCAGGTACAAGACGAGCGACTGGGGAAATATTGGGAAAGTTGCGCCGACAAACTGGTGCAACTGTCAGAAGATTTGCCCCAGCAAGTCCGAGAAATTCGATCGCACGATTTAGATATTCTGCTAATTTGCACCAATACCACCGACACTTCTCAACCAAGCGCGCTGCTGTGCCTGCACCGACTAGCACGGGTGCAAATAGCTAGCGGTGCATCAACCCCCGCAACCACGGGCGCCCGAAATATTGATTATTTCATTGCCGGAGATTTGACATTGCCGACAGATACTGCTGCAGAGTATCGCGAAAAATTAATTACTTTAAAAGGCTCAGGAGTTTGTTTAAGCTATAGTTTAGGATCGGCATCTGCCATAGTTGAACCGACTCGTAGCAGTTGGGGAGCCACTGAGGAATCTGTAGTGTTCATGTCCGGCGCTCAAGCTTTTACAATTATCCCAGAATTGAGAGAAACTTGGGCAAAAATTATTGTGGCGGTACCAAATTCTATTTTAGTTTTGTATCCCTTTAGTTCCGGCAATGAAAACTATCCGACAGTGCCTTTTTACAACCAAATTCGATCGCTTTTTGCCCAATACGGTATTGACAAAAAGCGCTTAGTTGTGATTAAGGCGCTGCCATCTCGCGCAGATTGCATAAAATGTCTGGAATTGGCTGATATATATTTAGACTCCTATCCATACAGCAGTGCCTGCTCCTTAGCAGAACCGCTGTTGGCAGGGTTGCCTGTAGTGGTAAGAAAAGGGCAAACAACTCGATCGCGACAATCAGCCGCCGTGCTCGAAGAACTGCTACTTCCGGAACTGGTAGCAAACAGCGAGAACTCTTATTTAGATCTGAGCACAGCACTGGGAACCAACCCAGAACTGCGCCGGCACTACCGCGATCGAATCCAGCAAAAAATGGCGGCAAACCCCAAATATCTCGACAGTCGCGCTTGCTCGACCCAACTGGGAACACTCTTTGAAAGACTATTCCGAGAGTGAAGGAAGAAGGAAGTTCAGCAACTAAGCAGTGTACGGGATCTAACGGATGGATGTTGAGGCAAGAAGGAAGATGGCAGAAGTAAAGATTTTCCCACTCTCCCACTCTCGCATCCCGCTACCATTATGAGACCCGCGGGGAACCCCTCGCTAGGCAGAGCGTCAAGAAATAGACAGCAATAGCGCTAGCCCACTGACGGTCTGCTATCATCGGGGAATCGAGGGGTTAGTGGTTGTCGCTCTTTTCCTGCCACAGCTAAATTAAAAGGGGAAGCGCAAGTCAGTTGGAGATAAAAAAATGACAGGACTTTTTCAAATAGGCGATAAATTACTGCAAGCTCAGGATATGCCATCGCTCCTGAAGCGGTATCAGTTGATGCCACAATTCTTGCGGGGTGTAATAGTAGACCAAGCGATCGCATCCTTTAGTTGCAGCGACGAAGAACGCAAATCCGCCGTCGAGAACTTTCTGGCACAACACCAACTGACAGCCCCCGAAGCCAAAGAAGCTTGGCTGCGCGGCCAAAACATGACGGAAGAAGAACTTCAAGAGATGGCCGTTAGGCCCTTGCTGCTCGAAAAATTTAAGCAAGCCACTTGGAGACCTAAAGTAGATAATTATTTTTTAACCCGCAAAGCCAGCCTAGACCATGTAGTCTATTCCCTGGTACGCACCAAAAATCCAGCACTGGCAAACGAACTTTACTTTCGCATCCTGGAAGGGGAACAAACCTTTGCCGAAGTGGCTCGCGACTATTCCGAAGGGCCCGAGTCCAAGTCCGGTGGCTTGTTGGGCCCTGTACCCCTCAGCCAGCCCCACCCGGCAATCAGCAAACTGTTGTCCGTCAGCCAGCCAAATCAACTCTGGACGCCTCGTCCTCTGGCAGAATGGATGGTAATTATTCGACTAGAAAAGTTCATGCCGGCCCAGCTCGATGAATCGATGCGGCTGCACTTGATTAACGAACTCTTTGAAAGCTGGCTCGCCGAACAAATATCGCAAATAGGCCCGCTACAGCCCCTCTCCTCCGTGTCTTCAATATCATGACCGAAAGCAATTTCGTCTGGGGCCCCCGGATTTATCCGTGGAGACTTTAAAAAGCGTAGCATCCTGACAAAAAGCCTCCGGATTCATCTGTGGATTCAATCTAAAATCTAAAATCTAAAATCTAAAATCGGATGACTTCTTCCGCTGTTTCCCTCTCCCAAATTCAGGATTTCCTAGCTCAAACACCTCCCTTTGACCGACTCTCAGAGACGGCTATGTCAGCCTTGGTGGCTAAATGCCAACTCCTCGGCTACCGGACGGGGCAGCCCCTGTTTGAACGGGAAAAAATGCCGACTCAGGTGGCAATTATCTATCAAGGCCAGGCCCGGCTGCTGGGCTTTGACCAGCGTTCGCAGCGCCACGTAAGTTTGCGCTTGGTTCAGTCGAAGGAAATCCTTGGCTGGGCTGGCTTGCTCAGGGGAGTGCCCTGCGAAACGGCGATCGCCTCTACAGATGTGATCGCGATCGTCCTACCTGCCGAAGATTTCCTGAGCGTACTGGAAAAACAGCCGACCTTTGGAGAAGCCTTTCGCGAACACTGTTCCTTGAGCGAAGTATTTGAACTGTTGAGCCTGGAGTTGCAGCGCCAAGCCGACGGCACTTCCAATCTCAAGGAACTCACCCTGCAAGCTTGGCAAGACGCGACAGTTGTCAACGTACCAAACGGCAACAAAAAAACTCAAGACCTCGCTAAAGAGCTAGATGCCGATCGAATTTGGCTCGTCAGCAGCGGCGTCTTGGGCGACTTTCCCACCGGCAGCCGCTTCTCTGTGGAAAACGCAGCCAAATCCTTAAAAGTAGAAGGCCGCCTCGGAGCCCGCTTGGTCGGCTTCCGTGAACCCCCCGAAGCCCAACCCGAAACAGACTCATTAAATGGCACGCCAGATACAGTAGGCCCAGGGCAGAATCCGCCCAACGGAACATCGATCACGGTTATAGACGCCCCAGATCGTCCCCCAGAACCCAAAACCGACCAACCAAAGGATGCCGGGAGATACCCTGTTTTCCGCGCCAAAGGGCAGATTGAGGGCCCGCTTGCTTGCTTCCAAATGTTGAGCAAGTATTTCGGCCTCAAATTTCGTCGAGATATCATCCGCAAAGTTCTAGAAAATCAGTTAAAAACCGCCGGTTCTATCAGTATGCAAGCCTGCGGGGCGATCGCCCAAAGCATCGGCCTCACGCCCCAATTGGCGCAAGTGCCAGCAGAAGCCATCAACCGCATCAAAGCTCCCGTAATGATTAAATGGCAAGATAGCTTTGCCATTATTTACAGCATCACCGAGCAAGAATTGGTGCTCGCCACGCCCGAACAGGGGCTGATGCGGAAGCGGATACCTCAGTTTAAAGAAATATGGGGCGAACAGGGAGAAGTCCTGCTGCTGCAAGCTCCGCAAGTTGAGCAAAAAGAGCAGTTCAGCTTCTGGTGGTTTGTGCCGGCCCTCATGGAACACAAGACAGTGTTTTTTGAGGTGTTGCTCGCTTCGTTTTTTGTACAGTTATTTGGTCTTGCCAACCCATTAATCAGCCAAATAATTATTGATAAAGTCTTAGGTCAGCGCAGCATTGACACTTTGGATATTTTGGGAGCATTTCTGTTAGGTGTTGCCCTGTTTGAAGGACTGCTCAACGGTTTGCGTACCTTTTTGTTTATAGATACCTCAAACCGCATCGATGTCAAATTGAGTGCGGAGGTAATCGACCACTTACTCCGGCTGCCCCAGAATTACTTTGACAACCGGCGCGTGGGAGATTTGGTCTACAAATTCAGCATGATGGGTCAGATTCGGGAATTCATGACGAGTACAGCTCTGACAGTGGTTCTCGATGCGGTATTTTCGGTGGTTTACGTCGCCGTTATGCTCTCTTACAGCGTGCAGCTAACTTTTGTATCTTTGGCAGTGGTACCGATACTGGGGCTGATGATTGTTCTAATCAATCCGCTGGTGCTGCGCCTGATCAAACAGAGAAATATGCGTTTTGCTGACTCTCAATCTTATCTAGTGGAAGTAGTCAGCGGGATTCAAACTGTTAAGGCTCAAAATATTGAATTGAAATCCCGCTGGGAGTGGTCGAGCCGCTACGCAAAATACATTACAGCCAGTTTTAAAACAATTATCACGGGGACTACGGCCGGTACGATTAGCGGCTTTTTAAACCAGGTGGGTAACTTAGCTCAGTTGTGGGTGGGAGCTTATTTGGTACTGGGAAATGAGATTACTTTGGGTCAGTTGATTGCTTTCCGAATTATTTCCGGAAACGTGACTGGTTCGTTGCTGCGTTTTGTGAGCGTGTGGCAGAGTTTCCAAGAAGTCTCGATGTCGATCGATATGCTTAAGGATGTGGTCGATACGCCGACGGAAACCAGCGATGAAGACCGCAGCAATATCCCGCTGCCGGCAATTCAAGGGCAGGTTACCTATGAGGAGGTTTCCTTCCGATTCCTGGAGAGCGGGGCACTGCAATTGGCTAATGTTAATTTGGAATTTCCCGCTGGCAGTTTTGTGGGAATTGTGGGTGGAAGCGGTTCGGGTAAAAGTACGGCGATGAAGCTGTTGCAGCGTCTTTATCCGCCGTTGTCGGGTCGGATTTTTGTTGACGGCTATGACATTGCCAAGGTGGAATTATATTCGCTCCGCAGCCAACTTGGGGTGGTGCTGCAAGATACTTTGCTGTTTAACTGCTCGGTACAGGAAAATATTGCTCTGAGTAATCCCGATGCGAGTACGGATGAGATTGTGCGAGCTGCAAAATTAGCGGTAGCTCACGATTTTATTATGGGCTTGCCTGCTGGCTACAATACGATAGTCGGAGAGCGGGGTTCGTCGCTTTCTGGGGGTCAAAGGCAGCGTTTGGCGATCGCCCGCACGATTTTGCAAAACCCGAAACTGCTGATTTTGGACGAAGCTACAAGCGCCCTCGACTACCATTCCGAACGCCAAGTTTGCAATAACTTAGCAGAAGCTTTCGCCGGCCGCACGGTGTTTTTCATTACTCACCGCCTGACTACCATCCAAAACGCTGATGTAATTATTATGATGGATCAAGGTTCTGTAGTCGAGCGGGGAACTCATAAAGAATTAATGGCTCTTAAAGGGCGTTACTACTGCCTCTTCCAACAACAAGAGTCATCGAATACCTGATCTCTAACAACTCACAACTGATCACTAACGCTTAACAACTGAGAACTAACAAATGGCAATGAAATCGTTAATACTTTCTGAGCAACCAGTCATTCTCGAAAAACCAGCGATTTGGTCGCACTTGTTTTTGTGGATGATCATGCTGATGACCACTTCTGCTGTAGTTTGGGCTTATTTTGCTAGCGTAGAGCAAGCTGTCCCCGCTGTGGGCCAATTGGAGCTCAAAGATGGTGCTAGAGACATCCAAGCACCTGCTACGGGCGCAGTGGTGAGACTTCACATTGAAAATGGCGATCGTGTGGAAAAAAACCAGCCTCTGCTCACTTTCAACCCCCTTGCACCCAGTGCCGATTTAACATCGGTTCAGAAAACTAAAGAAGCTCTGGAAAAGGAAAATAAATTTTACGAAGATGTTGTCAACGGCAAAATTCAAGGCGCTGTTCCTTCTAACCTAGAATCAACAATCAAGGACAGACAGAGCCTTACGGCACAAAATCAAGTGCTGCAAGCTTTGATTGACGAACTGTACCTCAATCGGGGAGCCAGCGGAAATTTTGATGCTGCTCAGCAAGGACTTTATGTTAATTATCGATCGGAGTTTCTGTCTCGCGTCGCGGCAGCCCAAGGCCAAGTTCAGGAGTTGGAAAAACAACTGAAGCAAGCTCAGGATGCTGAGAAAGCCGCCGGCGATCAAATGACAGTGGCGCAACAACAATTAGGTTTTGCCCAGAACCAATTAAATTATGCTCAGCAGCAGTTAGGTTCTTCGCAAGAGCAAGTAAAATCAGCCCTGGCTCAGAAAGATTTGGCCCAAGAACAGTTAGCGAAATCGCAACAAGTATTGAAGTCGAATCAAAACATTCTAGGCAGACTCGCCCCCCTGGTGGAGGAAGGAGCCATTGCTGAACTGCAAAAAGAACGTCAAGAGCAAGATGTTTTCAGAGGCCAAAGCGACGTTCTCAAACAACAAGATCAAATCAAGCAGCGTGAAGGTGAAATCAACTCTCGCAAAGGCGAAATTAACACACGCCTCGGTGAAATCAATACCCGCCGAGGTGAAATTAACGCGCGTCAAGGTGACATCCAAAAAATTAGTGCTGACATACAGCGCCAGCAAGGAGAGCAAGCACGTATTCAGGAGTCCATCAGCCGCGCCGAAGAACAGTTGAAAAACACCAAGGATTCCTGGGCAAAAGAACTTTACAGCAAAATTGCTGAAAACGAGAAACAAATTGCCAGCAGCGATTCTCAGCTAAGCCGCTTCAAAGTGGAAAACCTGAAAAAGTTGTCCGAGGTGAACGCTCAGCTAGAAAAGGCTCAACAAAACCGCGACACTCAAGTTCTGAAAGCTCCGGTATCCGGTGTTATCTTCGATTTGAAGCCTTCTACGAAGGAGAAAGCTAAGTTGGATATGGCGAAAGATCCGATATGCCAATCCATTATTAATTCGGTGGTGAAACCGGGCGAACCGCGCCCAGCACGCTGCGAAGAAGCTTATTACGAAGCGCAGCAAACTGAAAAGCTGCTTAAAGTTTTGGATGACGACAACGGTTTGGAAGCAGTTGTTTACCTGGAAAACAGCAATGTGGCTCTAGTATTGGATGCTTTGAGACAGAAGCGGGCAAAATTGGAGCAGTATCACGGCAAGCAATTAGACGGAGAAAAGATTGACTGCGAAATAGGTAAAAGTTGCGTTTGTCCAGAGAAGGAAGTTAACAGAGAGAAACTGGGTTTGACGAAATACCAATGCGTGCCTGTGGAAGTGAATGTAGAAGCTTTCCCAGCGATGGAGTTTGGTACTGCTGAGGGTGAAGTGATAGAGATTAGCAGCGATGCTGAGCCTCCTACTGAACTGCGGAAATACTACGCTTTCAAAACCAAAATTAAGCTCAACAATCAGAAGTTTGTTTTGAACAAGGACAAGGCAAATGAAGTGGAGGTTAACTTGCAGTCGGGAATGGCAGTGAGTTCTAATATCAATATTGGCAAGCGGACTGTTTTGCAGATGTTTATCAACCGATTTACTGGGAAAATGGATACGTTCAAGACTATTAAGTAGCGAAAACTTGAGGGTTGACGGTTGACCGTTGATTGTCAGTAAAAAAGCTGATGATAAGCTGTCGCGCATTTAAATTGTATATTCAGGGCGGGCGGGACGCCCACCCCACAAGACTTGGATTTTTTTTGACAGACAATTTAAATGCACAGCTTATCATGTCCGGTCGAGCGATCGGGATTTTTGTAGGGGCGGGTTCATCAACAATACCTGCGAATAATTGACAATCTCAAAAACCCGCCCCGACCGGGATATTATGGTTAATCGATCGGACATGATATGACGAGATTTTACAATTCCGATGCTACCGGATTTGATATTAATGAAAAAAATCATATTATTTACTTTATATTTAATTCCTGTCCTCTTATTAATCGGATTTGTAGCGAATTTTAGCGTTAACGTTCCCGTTGATGACGAGTGGAGGTTAGCTAGCCTTTTTGAAAAAATAGCTGCGGGAAATGTAACTTTTAACGATTTTTGGGCTTTGCACAGCAACCACCGCATAGTTTTCCCTAAAATAATTATTGCGGTTCTGGCTTTTGCTTCCCGATGGAATATTAATTATCAGTTGTGTCTCAGCATAGGTTTGGCTGCGATAACTTTTATCGCTATGTACAAGTTATCCTCGATGCAAGTTAAGAATGTCGCGGATGATTTGTGGCATTTAGCTAATATTTTAACTTGTATTTTGCTTTTCTCTCTAGTTCAGCACGAAAACTGGCTTTGGGGATTTCAATTAGCTTGGTTTTTAGTCAATTTGTGTTTTGTCGCTGCGGTTTATGCGCTGGTTTCAAATCATAAATTATTGCCTAATATTAGAATCTCTATTGCTGCTGTATTCTGCTTAGTTGCTAGTTTTTCGCTCGCTCAAGGCTTGCTGTCTTGGTTGTCTGCGATTCCGGCTGTGGCGGCTGTAGAAGGAAATGCGGCGCCGAAAAGAAAAAGACTTATTGTCTGGATGCTGCTGTTTGCTACAACATGTGCTGTTTACTCAATTGATTATCATCCTAGCCGGAAAGCAAGTATTATTTCATTGTTGAATAAGCCCCTGGTGGTAATTGATTACTTTTTGAGTTTGTTGGGTTCGCCAATTGTGAGATCGCCTGGAATTTCCGCATTAGTTGGATTGCTAATATTTGCAAATTTCTTATTTTTGGGATTCCACTTTGGGAGAAAGATTACTGAGCATCGTGAGGCTTTACCTTGGCTGTCAATAGGTTTGTTTTCGGTTTTATCGGCTCTGTTTATTACGGCTGGTAGGGCAGAATTTGGGGCGATTCAGGCGATCGAATCGTCGAGATATACGACTAATTCGATTTTGCTGTTAATTGCTTTAGTTCAGCTCGGTCAATTGTTTGTCCGAGGTAAGATTGATACCATAAATCGCACCTATAAATTTGTTTATCGGGTGTTAGCAGGGCTGTTAATTGGGATAATTATTGTTAACTCTCAACAGGCGATCGCCCAAACTAGATCCGCACTTCTTTACAAACAAGGCGCTCAAGATTGTTTGCAGTTAATTAACTATCTGGAACCCTCGGCTTTCTTCAATAATTCGCCGGAAAGCTGTTTGAGGGTGCTGAGCAAAAAAACTTGGCTGGTGAGAGAAGGCGCTGCAATTATCGATAAAATAGGTTGGCTCAAGTTCGCGAAAAATGTAGATTTTATTTCTAATACCGAGAAAGTTTACGGTTATTTAGACAAACCTCAAACTAGCGATAAATCCTTGACTGTTAAGCAAAATGATGCTGTCAAGGCTGCTGGTTGGGCGGTTTTGCCAGAAAATTTGCAACAGCCACATATTGTACTGCTATCTGTCGGCGAGAAAAAATCTTTTTTTGCTAACGCTTATGTAAATTTGGACAGTCCCGACATCGCTAAGAGTTTAAAATCTGAGTTGTACAACAATGCAAGGTGGGCTGTGGATTTGTCGGATAATAATTTGCCGATCGCCCAAACGGAAATTAAAGCTTGGGTGTATAATCCTGTTGACAACCAGTTTGTCCAGTTGCGCGGAGGATGAGGAGTGAAAATTTCTGTGATTATACCAGCCCACAATGAGGAGGGCTGTTTGTACGGTACTGTGCGGGCGATCGCCCAGACACTGGATTTAGAAGGCATTCCGCACGAAATTTTGATTGTGAATGACAACAGTGTCGATCGAACTATTGATATTTGCCAAGAATTATCAGAGACTTTTCCCACAGTTAGATACATCAACAATCAACCTCCCAACGGTTTCGGATTTGCTGTGCGCCGGGGTTTGGCGGAATTTGACGGCGATGCTGCGGCAATTGTGATGGCGGATGCTTCCGACGATCCGATGGATTTGGTAGCAGGATACCGCAAATTGCAAGAAGGATATGATTGCGTTTTCGGTTCCCGCTTTATCAAAGGCGGTTTTATAGTTGATTATCCAATTCACAAGTTAGCAATTAACCGCTTAGCAAACTGGTTTGTCAAAAGTATTTTCGGCTTGCGGTACAGCGATGTCACCAATGCTTTTAAAATTTACCGCAGAGAAGTAATTGAAGGCGTACAACCGATTTTGAGTCATCATTTTAATTTGACAGTGGAACTGCCTTTAAAAGCAATTGTTCGGGGTTTTTCCTATACGGTGATTCCTCTGAGGTGGTACAATCGGACTGCGGGTATTTCTAAGCTTAAAATCAAAGAGATGGGCAGTCGGTATTTATTTATTGTCTTGTATGTCTGGCTGGAAAAACATCTGTCTCGCGGCGACTACCACCGGACTAGAAAGATAGCAAAGTTGAAAGTGAATGCCTGAGAGAATTTTAATTGTTGGTGGTGCGGGTTTTATCGGCAGTTGTTTGGCAATTGGTTTGAAGAAACTGCACCCGGAATGGCAAATAATTTGTTTAGATAACCTGCGTCGCCGGGGTTCAGAATTGAATCTGCCTCGGCTTAAAAGTTGCGGTATTCAGTTTGTTTACGGGGATATTCGCACAGCGGCAGATTTAGATCCAGTTGCACTCAATGCTGACTGCATTATAGATTGTGCTGCGGAGCCTTCTGTGCTGGCTGGTTTTAGTTCGCCACAGTACGTTTTGCAGACGAATTTACTGGGCACTGTCAATGTTTTGGAGTTGGCCAGACAAACGGGTGCTAGTTTGCTGTTTTTGTCTACGAGTCGCGTTTATCCGATCGCCAGTGTCAAATCTGTTAAGCTCTTAGAGTTGCCGAATAGATTTGCGATCGCCCCTGAGCAAACTTTACCCGGTATATCGGAGTTGGGCATATCAGAAGACTTCCCATTAAAAGGACACCGTTCGCTTTACGGAGCAACTAAATTAGCTTCGGAATTACTGATTGAGGAATACAGGGAAGCATACAATGTACCCGCAATTATTAACCGCTGCGGGTTAATTACCGGTGCTTGGCAAATGGGTAAAGTCGATCAGGGAGTTTGCGGTTTGTGGGTGGCGGCTCACTATTTTCAAAAGTCGCTGAGTTATATCGGTTTTGGCGGCAGCGGGAAGCAAGTTAGGGATTTGCTGCACGTTGAAGATTTGTTGAGGTTAGTTAATTATCAGTTAGAACATTGTGCTGAATTTGACGGCGAAGTTTTTAATGTTGGCGGCGGTTTGAGCAACAGTCTTTCTTTGGTTGAGACAACTGATTTATGCCAAAAGATTGCGGGAAAGTCTATTCCGATTAATCCTGTTTTGGAGGAACGCGCGGGGGATATTCCGATTTTTATTACTGATTCTTCCAGGGTGATGGAAAAAACAGGATGGCGGCCTGTTATTGGGCCGGAAGCAGCGTTGCAGGATATTTATGATTGGATTGCTGCTAATGAGGTGGTTTTAAGTTCGATTTTGTAGGGATTTTTTAACCGCCGATGCAGGGGGATAAACGCGGATAAACGCAGATGTATCTCTCTGCCTGGATCAGACTGGGAATGCCAGTCATGAGTCTCTGCCTCTATTGTTTTTTTTCGATGCTTTAACAAACATTTGGCCTCCCAAAAATTGCCACAAAAAAGGTAATTTTAAGTAAACTTTTAAAAGCCAGGGCGATGCCGGTCTGCCTTTGGTCGAAAATGGTAAAAATCTCGGTATCATTAGGTCAATTTCAAAGCCAACGGTTTGTAACAGTTCTTGCAGCGATAAGTGGGTAATCGGTAATTGATGATCAATAAAATCGTAATATTCTTTGAAAGAATATTTGAAATTTGGTTGGACAACTAAGAGAGAACCCCCTGGCTTAAGCGCCTCAAAGCAAAATGAGATAATTTGGATGAGTTCTTCCTTATTGCGGAGATGTTCAAAAAAGTTAGAGATAAATATCCGATCAAATTCTTCGCTAAAAGCTGGTTTTTCGTCAAAAGTTAAAACATCAATATTCAGCACTTTTACATCAGAATTAGCAAATAACTTGGAATCGGGATTAAGGTCAATTAAACATTTTTTTTGAGCCGGGATTTGATTTATAAACTCGCAGTAACCGCCGCCAATATCTAAAACGGCTGATTCTGGAGGAACATAATATTGTAAGAATTCGTCAATTAAAACTTTCCATAGTGCCACCTTGGCTTGCAGTTGTCGGGAATCAAATCGATTGGCGTACAATTTTTTGAGATATGCGTCGGCTTTCATAGTAAAATAGCAGAGACTGAGTATGAGTTTATCACTTTCACAGCTAACTATGAATGTTATATCTACCGAAATACCGGAAGTTCTGATCATTGAGCCGAAAATTTTCGGGGACGATCGCGGTTTCTTTTTTGAGAGTTTCAATCACCGAGCTTTTGTCGAAAAAACAGGTGTAATGGCAGAATTTGTTCAAGACAATCATTCCAAATCCTCTAAAAATGTGTTGCGCGGTTTACACTACCAAATGCAGCAGCCTCAAGGCAAATTGCTGCGGGTAGTTGCTGGCGAAATATTTGATGTAGCGGTGGATATTAGACAAAGTTCGCCGACTTTCGGAAAATGGGTGGGGTGTTTGGTGAGTGCAGAAAATAAACGGCAATTTTGGGTGCCGGCGGGATTTGCACACGGTTTTTTAGTGGTTTCGGAGACTGCTGAAGTTTTGTACAAAACTACAGATTATTACGCACCAGCACACGAGCGGTGTATCCTGTGGAATGACCCTGATTTGGCGATCGACTGGCCGCTAGATGGTGCCCAACCAATCTTATCAGCTAAAGACCAAGCGGGACAAACCTTCAAAAAAGCTGAACTTTTTTAACAATGAAAATTTTACTCGCAGGTGGCAACGGACAGCTAGCTCAAGAATTGCAGCCGATTTTATTATCTTCGGGAGAGGTAATTGCGCTCGATCGCACTCGCCTCGACTTATCCCAACCGGAAAGCATCCGTCAAGCAATGGCTGAAATTCAACCGGATTTAGTCGTCAATGCGGGTGCTTACACTGCGGTAGACAAAGCGGAAAGCGAACCGGAATTAGCAAACGCAGTCAACGGCATTGCACCCGGAATTTTCGCAGAAGAATGTGAAAAACTGGGAGCAAGTTTGATTCACTTTTCTACGGATTATGTATTTGACGGCAGCCACGGTTCGGCTTATTTGGAAACAGATTCTACAAACCCGTTGGGAACTTACGGTAAGTCTAAATTAGCAGGCGAGGAAGCAATTAGGAAAGCGGGAAACCGACATATTATTATTAGAACCGCGTGGGTTTACGGCAACGGTGGCAAAGGTAATTTTGTCAAAACAATGCTGAGGTTGGGAAAGGAAAGGGAAGAAATTCGAGTAGTAGCAGATCAGATCGGAAGTCCTACTTGGACGGGCGATTTAAGTGCGGCGACTTCGCAAATTATTCCTCTCCTTGGGCCAGAAACTTTTGGGACTTACCAGTACACTAACAGCGGAGTGTGTAGTTGGTATGATTTTGCGATCGCCATTTTTGAGGAAGCAGCACAACTCGGCCTTCCCCTAAAAGTTCAGCGCGTAATTCCCATCACCACCGCCGAATACCCGACACCCGCAAAACGTCCGGCTTTTTCGGTTCTCTCTACGGTAAAAATATCAGCACTTCTAGGCACGTATCCTCCCCACTGGTGGCAAGGACTCAGACAAATGCTGGCAACCGAAGTGAAATAAAAATTCGAGTGTAAAGTAGCCAGAAACCGGGTTTTTTAACCAAAATACTTGGTTCTAACCCTCAATCAAGTAAAAAACCCGCTTTCTTTAATCCCAGCGCGTACAACTTAGCCCAAATCGATTAAAAATATCGCCATCTCCCAATCCATGAAAATCAAGCAACAATATATTTTAATTGCCGCATCAATTCTCGGCCTTCTAATACCAGCTTCATATATTTTGTACTTGATATCGCAAGCGGGAGACTTGTCTAATTTTGATTATTGGTGGATGACATGGAATTTTTATTCAGTAGAGGGTTTCTCTACAAATCCTTTTAATTGGATATTTCGGGCGAACGAGCATTTTGTCTTGATTCCGGCAATTATTTATGGCTTGAATATAGTTGTCACCCAAGGTTCAAATATTGGTTTATGTTTAGTTGCCTGGTTCTTGGCTTGGATTCAGTGCCACGTATTAATTGCTCTGCTGCCGTTAAAATTGAGGCGTTCTCCCCTGCAATTTATCTCGCTACTCCTTTGCATTTCTATTTTTAATTTTACTCCGGCGGCGGCTCACAATTGGATGCGGGGATTCAGCGGCGTTCACTGGATAATTGCTAATTTATTTGTGATTTGTTCGATATTTTGTTTGCAATCCTATGTGACGCTTTTGTCAAGTAAGAGGGAGGGGGAGCCTCTGGATATTCATTCCCAGGCAGAGCCTGGTAACGAAGGATGGAAACAAAATAAGTGGGTAATTGGCAGCATTGTTTTTGGCGTTTTAGGGTGTATTAGTTACAGCACTCCTTTAGCTTTGTGGCCGATATTGTGTGCTGCTGCTGTTGTGCTGCGGTTTCCTCGGCGAATAACTTATTTGTATTTCATTGCTTCGATTGCAGTGATTGGGATTTATTTTTTAACTTATAAAACTCCATCTCATCACCCTTCTTTAACTAAAATTAACCCGCTCAAAACTCTCGAATATATTCCAACTTATCTCGGCGGTATTTTTAGCGAAAATATTATTGTTGCTTCAATTATTGGTATAATTGGTTTGATTGCAGCGACGGTTTTTTTGGCTTATTGGCTATTTGTAAAAAAGGTAGATCGCGCGGATTGGCTACCTTGGCTATCAATCCAACTTTACACGCTGCAAACGGCGTTAATGGCCGCGGTTAGTCGATCGGGATTTGGCGTCGAACAAGCCACCGCTTCGCGCTACGCCACACTCCCAGCTTTGTTTTGGATGAGCACAATTGTGCTGACAGTATTGTGGGTGCGCGAGTTGCAGCCAACACCAAGAATTCAAGGGCGTTGGCTGACACCGCTGTTTGCAGTCGCCACAGTTGCGATTATTTTAATGTACGGGGTGGGAGGCGAAACTGCAATGGCGATCGCCCGCAGAGCAACCTATCAACCGTTAGTAGCATTATCACTGCAATTAGGCATCACCGACGTAACGCTAATTAAAGACCGCGTAGGCAACAAACCCGCCGCTTTTATCGGGTTAATCGACGCCTTAAAAACTAACAACTTAGTGCCCTTTAACCGAGACATCAAAAAACACAATTTCTGTGCAGCATTAGACACAAAAATCGACGCAAATTTACTGTCAGCACCCAAAGACGGAGTACCCGGATATTTTGATACAGTAACTAAAGTCGCGCCCGCCGCCTCCAGAGTAATTGGCTGGGTAGGAGACCCCGAAAACAATGTAAAATGTATTGCCATTCTCAACCAAGAAAATGTCGTTCGAGGTTTCGCCATGTCAGGATTTCCGCGCCCAGATTTAGTTAAATTGTTTGGCCCTTCCTACGAATTCGCAGCTTGGAGAGGATACATTCAAACATCACCAACAGATAAATTATTAACAGCCTATGCCTCCTTTAAAAACCGCAAAGGTTGGGTCGCCTTGCGAAACTCCCAAGTTATAAATAAAAACTAAAAAACCTCTCTTTCTCCACCTCTGCGCCCTCTGCGGTTAATAAGAAAATCTCATTGACAACACAAATGAAATAGAATAGCCCTATGCCTAAACATCTCAGCTTCGTAATCCCAGTTCACAACGAAGAAGCTACCCTCAAATTACTGTTTGAAAAAATCCAACTTGTCATGTTTCAAACAGAAATTGACAGTTACGAAGTCATTTTCATTGATGACGGTAGCCGCGATTATTCCTGGCAAGAAATCACAGATTTAGCCAGCCAGCATCCCAAACTAATTAAAGCGATTAAAATGCGCCGCAACTTTGGCAAATCCGCCGCACTTTCAGCAGGATTTCGTAATGCAGCAGGGACAATTATCTTTACTCTCGATGCTGACCTTCAGGATGATCCCGCTGAAATCCCCAAATTTTTACATCATTTAGAATCGGGATTTGATTTAGTTTCCGGTTGGCGAAAACAGCGGAACGACCCGCTTTCTAAAACTTTACCTTCCAAGCTGTTTAATGCCGTTGCGTGTTTGCTGACAGGGGTGGAAATGCACGATATGAATTGCGGTTTTAAAGCTTACCGTAGGGAAGTTTTGCAGTCGATTAAATTGTACGGGGAATTGCACCGCTACATTCCAGCTTTAGCAAACAATTTAGGGTTTAAAATTGGCGAAGTAGTTGTGGAACATCATCCGCGAAAGCACGGAAAATCTAATTACGGCTGGGAACGTTATGCGCGGGGTTTTATTGATTTGTTGACGGTGTTAGCCACCACGCAGTATTTGCACAAACCGGGTCATTTGTTTGGAGGATTGGGCTTGTGTTTTGGCTTGGTTGGAACTGTTTCGCTGAGTTATTTGATAGTTATTTGGTTTCTGAATTTGGCGGGGATGAATTTTGGGCCGATCGGGAATCGACCTTTGTTATTTTTTGGGATTTTGTGTACAATTCTGTCGGTGCAGTTGATTTCTTTAGGGATTTTAGCTGAGTTGATGGCGCGGAATGTGGATGCTGATTATGTGGACAAGCAAATTAGCGAAATTATTGATGATTCGGGTTTTGATATTTAACCGCCGATTAGATTCGGCGGTTGAAGAGGCTTCTATAGAAACAAAATCGGCGCCACGTCAGACTGAATAAATATCTTATGTCTTCAAGAAGAGTATTATCTAATTTTAAACAATATCCATTTACCTTCTTGCTCTACTATTTCTCCGTCAATATTTGGGTGCCAGTCAGTACGAGTCAGGATATAGTCGGCGTGATATTTTCTAGCTATTTTGACTAAATCTGCACTGCTGCGGCGGATGAAAAAGTCATTTCCTCCCCAAATCATTTGCGGGTTTAAGGGAACCCCTAAAACGGTTTCCATGCGAGTTTGCCATTCTTTGATGCCTTTTTCGGTAAAGGGAAAGTTCTTGAAGTTGACGACAATCGCTCTTTCGGAGAAAAACTGGAAGCGGGTAACTGAAGGTGGAATTAATACGAGTGAATCGCGGCTGCTAATTTGCGAAAATCGCACAGCTAATTTGCTTAAGTCGTCTCTGGGAACGGCATTTATGTTAACTTTTGTTTGAAATACATTTAATATAGGTTTGGGCAGAATTCCTGCTATTCCAAAAACTAAGGTGGCGGTAGTTATTAAGGCTAATGTGTGAGTTAGAGTCTGTTTTATAGATGTAGGTAGTGATGTTTTTTCTAAAAGGAATGGGAAGGCGAGGATTGAGAAAAAAACTGAGATGCTAATTATTCGATCGCCTATTATTTCCCATGAATCAGTCAGCGGATATATCAAGCTGAAAATTACCGTTCCTGCTGCTAAAATCCACAACAATATATTATATCGTTTGGGAAATACGTAATTTTTTGTTTGCCAAACTGATAATCCTAAGAAAATGAGGCCCCGAAAAGGCAAAGTTAGTACAGCTAACAGCAACAAACTGATAGCTATTTGTTTATCTCTGTAAAGTCGATCTACCGTCAAAGCAACAGCAATAAATATAATTAATTGAGCAAAAGGTACAGTTCTAGCTAACTGTAATTTTGCGATAAAAGCCCAAGGGTAAACTTCTACAAATATATAATTCAGAAACAGTGCGAGAATCGAGGTACCAACAATTGTATAAAAATTAACTTTGTCTTCTTTTGGCAACAAATCAGATTTTTTGATGCACAGCAAGCCACCAATTATGAAACATATAAAGTTGAACCAATTCCCGACATCCCAATTTGACGGGAGGATGTGGTGAGGGTTGCGGACTTTCGCGTGAATGTAGACAAAATCAGCGTTGTCGATAGTGTGAGTGCTGGTAGTACCTGTTAATAACATCGGTACGTAAACGATACTTGCCATTGCTGCTAAAAGTGCGATCGCCAAAATCAATGTTTTGAAATTCCGCTGTCTTACAGATTGAATAACTAAAACGGGAAGCATCATCAATCCCGGCAACAAACCAACTAAAAATTGCAGCAAACAACCCAGTCCAAAAAAGAAATATCCGGTCAGCCATTTGTGGCGCAAACTAAAGTAAATTCCCCAGATTGCGAAACCCATTGCGAAGGTACTGGGTACTGATTTGGTGGAAAATATCAGGGTGTTACCAACATCTGTAAATGAAGCGGCTATACATAAAAAAGCCATCGCTGCGGCAGGCAGTTTGGAATTAGTATAGATATTGATAATTGCGTAGCAAGCTAGGATAAATGAACCAAAGGCTAGGAATTGATAAATAAAGTGCGCTAGGGGAATGCTGGTTCCTAAGTGGGCGAGGAAATAGATGATATAATAATAGTAGTATCTAGGATTGAATTTCACCATTTCCTGAACGTAATAATCATTTTTATACAGTTCAGGATTTAGCATAAATTGAATTGGCGGCACTTCGGGGAAATTGCCTCCAATTGGGAAAATATAGCCAGTGGCTATCAGGGAGCCGATGATGACAAAAGTATAGAGAGAGAGATTAAAATACCAGTGGGATTTTTGATGTTTTTGCATTGACGGTTCCACTTATCTACTGACAGCCAAATTGTTAATCTCCAGTTGGCATTGGTTTGTTAAATCCTGTTTGCTGCTACTCAATACCTCAAGCAGCAGATACAGGGGATTTTTGCCCTCAACTAATAGATTTAAGCCCATCGCACTTTTTTGACTATAAGCCATCTCTGCTGAGTCTATTAATTTACCTTGCTTGTCCCACAAAGTCAAGCGCAGGGCAACTCCCGGACATTGTTGGTTAGGTAAATTGAGTTTGCCGGTAACTTTCGCTTTGTCTGAAATGGAACCTAAATACAGGAAAGATGTATCGAGTTTCTTGCTGTTTTTAATTGGATGAGTTACAATATTATATAGGTTATCCGATTCTTGACTGACTGAATAATTGGCACTTGTATAGATTGATTGATGCAAACTAATCCAATCTAACTGCGTGCCTGGTCGATCGACTATTTGCCGCTGCATCGCCTCCAGAGTCCTAACTGCCGTTGCTGTATCAGTCGGCCGCATCCTCCGGTAAACGCTGACAGTCACGCCGTTTTCTAGCTTAAACTGTTCCGGTAGCAATTGGAAATCGCGGGCAATTTCCCAGTTTTGAGTAAAGGCATCGTACACAACTTTAACAACATCTTGTTCTTGCGATCGCAAAACTTGTTCGTCAGTCGGTAACACCTGCTGAAAAGGTACAGCAACCACCGCATATTGTGCCTGCAACAACTCCGGTAGCGGGTAAGTATCGCGCGAGTCAATTTGTGGCCTGCCGATTGTATTTAATTTCCACCAACCCTCCGGCGGGTTTAATTTTCTGTTGGCTTGTCGGAGTATGTTAGCATTAAAACTGTTAGAAGCACCGGCAATATAAATTGGTTCTTCATTCGGTGCTACTTTTCGCAGAAACTCTACTAATTTTACAACTTCGTCGTAGTCCGATCGCACTAACGGCGGAAAATTAGCCATAAACAGTCTTGACAAATCAATTTTGAGAGGAATTAACCCGACTGCGGCATTCACAACCAGGTACAAACCCGCCGCGCCCAGCATCAAATACCGGGATTTTCCCTTGAGTGTCAGCCAAGTTGTCCAGAAAAATGTGGATAGTCCTAAAAGTGCGATCGGTGTAAGATGAATTGTATAGTGCAAGTAGCCGTAACGCAAAACTAACAGCCATTCAACCAGCGACAAAACCCCAAACAACGAAACAAAAATAGCCGCCGCCGGAACCAGGATTCGAGTGAGAATTCCCGCCGAAAAACCAATCATTACCAGCAGCCAAGTTCCCAAACCGTAAAAATCCGCATAACGAGTTAAAATATCATTTACAGGCAAACTCCAAGCGACATACAAATTGCGATAGTCAACCGTCAGAGCACTGCGAGTAAAATCTCCCGCTACCAACATTAAAATAGTTAAGCTAGTTGCAGCTATCAAGCCCAATTTTACAGTGGATTCAAACAAGCATCTGTAGGCAAACGGCACTGCCGCGTCCTTGTCTTTTGAAGACGACAACGCCGTTTCCTTACGGTATATTAGTACAATAAACTCGATGAAAGCCTGTAAAGTAGCTGCACCAAAAAATGCGATCGCACTATAAGCAAAATGGCGCCGCAACAGAATCGCTGCCGCCAGCAAAAACCCAATTAAGGGGATTTTCCACCAAGATTTTAGCTTAACATCCTGCAAATAAACCAAAATTGCCAAAGCTACAAACACACAGCCGCCAGTATCCAGATATCCCCGCAGAGTCGGTAGCCAACTCATCGGGATTAATAAACTTAGCAGCACAGTTGACCAAAACACCCGGCGGGGATAAACTGGAATTAGCTTTGCAGAAATTGCCCCCAGCAATAGGCGAAACGGCAGCACATAAATTAGGGATACGCTGAGAATGTAACTCAGCCGAGACTCGCCAAATAAGAGAATAAACGGCACTAATGGCAAAGATATTAATAGGTTTTTTTCTTTAGATAGCGATTCTATAACTCCCCGCCATGCTTGATCTGAGGAGTCTCGAAATAAATTTGCCGTGTTGACTGTAGCGGTATTGTATCCCGCGTAATCCCACCAATAAAAAGTATGTTCGCTGGATACATAGATTGATGTTACTGCAAGGATTACAAGAACAAGTAGAAACAGGAAAAAACCATTAATTAGAAAGTTTCGATGCCCTTTAAAAGAAACAAAATTAAATAATCCCATCAGTCTAGCAACCCTAAATAACTCGTAAACTTCCTCTTTATCTCTGGCTTCGCGCCCTTGGCGCCTTCGCGGTTCATTAACTTACCTTAAAACAGTGCCTTGCAAAAAATCTTCCAACTTTTCTGCATATTGCCGATTGGCGATCGCACTTGGATGAAGGTCATGAGGTAAATTATTATTGGCAGGTATTTTCAAATCAACCGAAATATCCGCCGTAGCAATTCCCTCCTGACTTAATTCCTCCAACATCTTAGCAGAACCCGCATTAATTCCCGCTACAACTAACTTAACACCATTCGCCTCAGCCACACGGTTAAACTCTTCAATAATTGCCTTAGAAACCTCGTGACTTTTGTACAATCCCTCTTCAAATTGATTGTAATTAACCTCCAAAAAATGGCTTAATGCAGAAACCCGCATCAGCGGGAACTCGCGATATTCAAGTTTTGCCATCTTGTAGGTAAAATTATTTTCTTCATTCAGCCTAGCATCAGGCTGCAACAGAATACCGAGTTTATTCCAAGCAGCCATTTGCTTTCTTCTCGCCCTTAACAAAGTATTGCGACGGTCGTGAAACCCCGCATAAGCAATCACCGCAATTTTGGGTTTATTTGCTTGTTTGAGTCCTTCTTTGAATTGAATCAACGAGTGCAGCGTGCCGTAGCCGTTAACCCCAAAACTTACTATTTCATACTTGGGTAATTTCTCTTGCAGCAACCAAGCATAAGTTTCGCTGTCATTCAATGACCAACCGTAGGTAAAGGAACAGCCAAATATCCAAATCTCAGGTTTTTTGGAGGATTGATTATAAGTATTGAGGGGATGTGTTATTCTGAAACTATTATTGAGGTGAGTTGCATTAAATGAGTAATTGCCGTTAAGTGTCACCTTGAATTTACCCGGCAAATGCTTGTAGCCGAGTTCCGAGTCTTTCGTAAAAAAATTACCTTTGGGTTCGACGGCAACATCAACATTTTCTATTTGCCAGGGTTTGTATCCCGCAACTCGCAAGACAATTTCAGCCGTGGTGGTAGATATAAATATTGGAAAAATTAGATATGTTATTAATCTAAAAGCAACATTTTTAGCAAAATCTTTTTCGCTCATTAACATAATATGAAACGTCAGCAAAAGTATAGTAAACTGCCATGCCAGTATTATCTACTTCATGGATCTAATTTAATTAGATTGAGCGCACCAATATCAGCAACGGGCTAGAAGCCCGTTCCACAAAAAATAAACTTGATTGTGGAACAGGCAAGATGCCTGTTCTTGAGAATAGTGCCACATCTCAGTTTAAACTCACATCTTGCACCAATATCAGCAACGGGCTAGAAGCCCGTTCCACAAAAAATAAACTTGATTGTGGAACGGGCATCTTGCCCGTTCTTAAGAAGAGTGCAAAATATTGGTTTCAGCTAATTGAGTAATTCCTAATAACCAGGCTCCTCCTCATACTCAGGAGTCTTAGCTTTCTCAGGGATATTCACCCGAGGAGCCTGGTAAGGCTTCGGTGCCTCATCGTCAGCCCAAGCATCAGCCTCCACATCATCCTCGTACTCGTACTCCACCACCGGCGGCTTCGGCCGAGAAATCTCAGCGCGAGTGTATTGTGGCTTTTCCTCGTACTCCTCCTCTTCGTAATCGTCTTCCTCGCCGCCCCAATTATCCTCTTCGTAATCCTCGTAATCCTCCTCGATTGGCTGCTGCTGTGCCTGCACCGCGCGCATCGGCGGCTGGCGAACCGCAGGCCGATTCCACTCTAAATCCTCATCCCAAGGAACTTCCTCCACCGCAGGCGCAGCTACCCGGCTCCGCATTTCCGGTGCAGGTATCCGCACGCCCGGGCCCAATTGATTTCCCGTAGCCACGGGTTTCGGATAATAACCTGCCTCGTCCTCTTCTCGTTCCCAAGGTGCTTGGCCCAAACCAACGCGCTCCAGCAAACCCACACTAAGCTGCCTGAGCCTTTCCTCGGAACCTTCAAACACAATCAAGCGATTCGGGCCGCTGCTGACAATTTCTTCAATCCCCAACTCGTAAGTGCTGAGAACTTGGTCGGGGATTTGGGGGATTCCCAAGGAAGCGATAATTATAGAAACTAACTTACCGTCTTCGGGGTCGAACCTAAAGCCCCGCACCCTACCCAAAAGTTCGCCGGTTTCGGTAATAACTTCGCTGTTAATCAAAATGCTGTAGACTTCAACATCAACATCATCTTCGATCGCGCTCTCATCTTCTACCAACAGCACGTCGCCGATTTCGCTGACATTGTTGAGGAACATAAACCTCGGCATTCCAGCGACCGCGAATATATTATCACGCAGACCGATCGCCACAACTTCCCGCCGATCAATGTCCACCCATAATTGACTAACCACCCCCAAGCGTTTACCTCTGTCGCGGGTGATGACCTGAGTGCCGAGAAGGTCGGAGCGTTGGCAAATTTGTTCGGATGTCATTGTAACTTTAATCCTGATTTATTAAGTACATATATCACTCAACACGATCATTAACCGAGACTCCGGGACTACAACTTCAGCCCTATGACTTGAGTATAAGCTCCCCGCGCTTGAGTAACGCCAATTGTACGCTCAGCCGATTGAATCATAGGTCGCCGCAAACTCACAACAATAAACTGCGCTTGTTCCGACTGTCGCTTTATCATTCTAGCCAATCGCTCCACATTTGCCCCATCCAGAAACATATCCACTTCATCAAAAGCGTAAAACGTAGACGGGCGGTAGCGTTGCAGGGCAAAAATAAAACTCAGCGCCGTCAACGACTTTTCGCCTCCAGACATGGAAGCCAGTCGCTGTACGGGTTTGCCCTTCGGGTGAGCGACCAAATTCAAGCCACTGCTGAAGGGGTCTTCCTGGTCATCTAGCTGGAGATAGCCATCGCCTTCGGAAAGTTCCGCAAAGATAGTCTGGAAGTTCTCGTTAACCGCGTCGAAAGCTTCTTTAAAAGCGCGTCGCCTGAGTGTGGTAAAATTTTCGATTCTCAACAGCAGTTCAGTGCGTTCTCCTTCCAATGTCGTCAATTTTTGACTTAATTCTTGAAGGCGTTCTTGAGTGCGGTTGTACTCTTCCAAGGCTAGCATATTGACAGGTTCTAAAGCTTGAATGCGTTTGGCGATCGCCTTTACTTCCTGCTGCAATTCCGTCAAATTGGCTTTCTCGACATTTTCCGGAATCGACGGCACGGGGTCGGGCATTTCCGCCCGCTGCGTTTCCAATAGAGTGCGGATTGCGGCTAATTGTTCCCGGCGTTCTTGCTGGGTTTCGTGAAGTTTTTGCAACTGCCATTGTAACTGTTGTTTGGCTAAATGCTGTTCTCGCAGTTGAGATTCTGCCCGATCGCGATCTCCCTTCTGCACGCCCAATTTTTCCTCAATTTCCCCCAAAGCCGCCTTAGCTGCGGCAATTTGTCCATCGAGTTCTAACTGCTGCGAAACTATGCGATCGAGTGCATCCGCCCCCGCGTTTTGCTGCACTTGCCAATCCTGCAATTTCTCGCTGCCTTCCTTAATTTTGTCTTCCAAACGTCCGAATTGATTTTCCAAGTCTACAAGGCGTTGCTGGACGTTTCTCAGAGCCAATTCTCGCTCTTGCAGTTGCGCTTCTAGAGCGCGCAAACTCGATTGCATTTGCTGCCATTCGCTGTGACTGTTCGACTCTTCCAACTGCGCCAAAGTTTGCCGGTACTGCTGCAATTGAGTTTCCTGTGCGGGCAATTCTCGTTCCAGCAACTGCAATCTCGATCGCGAATTAGTTAATTCCTGTGTGTTTTTCGCAATTTGCGATCGCACTTGTTCCTGTTGCGCTTGCAAATTCTTAATTTCAGAATCCAACTGTTCCAATCTCAACTGATTTTCGCGTAAACTCTGTTTCGCTTCCATCAATTCTTGGCTGCGAGTTTTGACTGCAACAGAGGCGCGATCGATCGCAATTTTACACCGTTCCAAAATCCGCTCAATTTCCTCCAACCTTTCTTGCAGAGATGCGATCGTCCGCGCTTCACTAGCAGCCTCACTAGCCTCAACCGTGCCAAAATGCAACGTAGATCTATTAGTAGAACTTCCCCCAGTCATCGCCCCGCTAGTTTCCAAAATTTCCCCGTCCAAAGTGACAATCCGATACTGTCCCAAATAGCGGCGAGCATCACTGAGGTTGCTAAACACAACCGTACTGCCAAAAACGTAAGCAAAAATTTCCTGATACCGCGAATCGCAGTCAATCAAATTAACAGCCGCATCCACAAACCCTGCCGCGCGCCGCAAATTTTCATTCACCGAATACCTGCCGCCCCTAATCTTGTTCAAAGGCAAAAACGTCATCCTTCCCGCCCGTTTTTGTTTCAGCAATTCGATCGCAGCAGCAGCCACGCTGTCATCTTCCACCACCATATTTCCCATGCGGCCGCCCGCCGCAATTTCCAGGGCCAATTGATAGCGCGGTTCTACCCTGCCGAGTTGAGCCACCAAGCCGCAAACTCCGCCAATTCCGCTTTGCGCGACAATTTTTGCAGTAAACGTTCCCGTCGCTTCTTGCAGTGCTTGAAACTGCACTTCTAGCTTGTCTAATTTGCGCTGTCTTTCCCGCTGTTCTTCCAACAAACGATTTTGAGTTTCCTGTTGCAGTTGCAATTCTTGTTCGGCTTCGACTAAAATCTGATTCAGCGATTCTACTTGCAAAGATGCCACGCCTTTGGTTTCCCCAAGGCGAGATTGCTGAGTTTTTTTAGCTTCAATTTCCTGTTCCAATACTTGCAGCGATTGGTTTTGTTCTTGAATTTGACTTTGCAGGCGATCGGCTCTTTCGCCAATGGTAGCTTGTTCTGTACGCTGCGGTTCCAAAGTTTGTTGAATTGTCTCGATTTGGCGGTGCAGTTCCGTTTGCTGCTGTACCCAAACTTCGGCCGTCGAGGCGATCGCATTTGCAACTTCCCGATTTTCATCTAAACTTTGCTGGGCTGCGTCCCGCTGTTCCTGAAAACTCCCCTGCTGAGACTTAACATAAGATATTTCAATCTCAATTTGCTCCAAACTTTGCTTAAATTGCCGAACTTCTTCCTCAGTTTGTGCTATGCTAGCCGCCATTTGCCCAGCAGTTGTTTCCAAATCCTGTTTGCGGTTTTGCAGTTGTCGCCGTTCCGCTTCCTGAGTGGCAATCGTCGCTTGTAAAGCCAACAATTCTGACTCTCCCAAAGCTTTAACGCGGGCATTCAGTGCGTCAAGTTCGGCGGTTGCTTCTTGAATTTGAGTGCTAATTGCTTGCAGTTGTTCCGTGAGAGATGCAGAAGTGCGATCGCCCGTTTCGATTTGTTCTCGCAGCTTCCATTCTTGCTGCTGCAATTGCCGGAATTTCAGCACAATTTCCCACTGCGACTTTTCTTGAAATTCCGCCCGCAATTTTTGATATTTTTCCGCTTTTGTGCGATCGGAAGCCAGTCTATCGCGTTGAGACATCAGCTCTTTTTCTACAATCCTGCTGCGTTCTTCGACCTCCTTAACTTCATCCAACTTCTGCCTAGCTAAAGAGATTTTGCGATCGAACTGAGCCACCCCAGCCAATTCGTCAATGATTTCTCTGCGTTCCTTAGAATTCATCGAAATAATGCTGGTAACGTCTCCTTGTAGCACGACGTTATAGCCTTCGGGATAAATTCGCAAGCGGTTGAGTTGTTCGTGAAGTTGAGTCAGCGTGCAAGGTTGACCATTAATGTAATAAGTTGAAGTGTAAGTACCTTGGCGAGTTACCCGAAGTTTGCGCGTCACACTCCACTCATCCGATTTTGGATTTTGGATTTTGGATTTTTTATTAGTAGCGAGTAGTTGTCCGTTGTTGTCTTGAGTTGCTGCGATTTCAATCTCTTCTACGTCTTCAACAGATAACTCATCCAATTTTCGATTTTCGATTTTGGATTTTAGATTGACAGATGATTGGCCGTTGTTGTCTAGAGTTTCGGCAGTTTCTATCCCTGCGGCTTCTTCAACAGATAGAGGCGATTTTAGATTGACAGGAGATGATTGGCCGTTATTGTCTAGAGTTTCGGCAATTTCTATCGCTTCGACTTCCTCTGCTTCAACAGATAACTCATCTGCTGCATTTTCCTCCTCATCTTCATCCTGGGCGAACCATTCCTCCCCCACATCTTCCAACGCAAAAGTCGCAGTCACGCTAGCTTCGATCGTACCGCGTTTGTTTTGGGCGCTGTTCACCAAATCCGGCAAACGTTCAGCCCGCATTCCCTTAGAACTCGAAAGCCCGAGACAAAACAGCAAAGCGTCGAGGATGTTGGACTTCCCTGAACCGTTGGGCCCGGAAACCACAGTAAAACCGGGCAGCACGGGAATGGCCGTCGTGCCGCCAAAAGATTTAAAGTTAGTCAGTTCGATCCGTTTAATGTGAACCATGTGCTAGGAGTAGCTTTGGCTCTAGGTTGTTGTCACAGGGTAGCACAGGCAATGGGGCGATCGACAATGTGTTAACTTTCTGGCATTGTCGATCGAACCGATATCTTACACCTTTGTCAACAACCGAGTCGGCTTTTACTTAAAAAGTTCGTTGACAAAGGTACAACATCTGAGATCCGAGCGAGCGCTACAAATGAACGTAAATTTTGATACAGATAACTTCATGAGACTCGATCGACATTATTTGTGCGCTCAAACCTGAAAGCCTTACCCAGACTGAAGGTTGGCAAATATAATGCCAAGAATTCCTAATGTTACCCCTAGACATATAAAAACTTTCCGGTAAAATCGAACCAAAATTAATAATGTATAAAGTAACGAAGCGAATTATGGAGGGCAAACCCATTACACCAGCTCAGAACTCATCAAACCTGCCAGCTTCACCTGAAAGCGACGAACAACAAGTATTACAAATTTGGGGTCGCGAACCCCTCAAAGGACACGTCAAAATCAGTGGCGCCAAAAACTCGGCCTTAGTCGTCATGGCAGGAGCCCTGCTATGCCCAGAGGATTGCCGTCTCCGCAACGTTCCTGGTCTAGTCGATGTCGCCCGCATGGGGCAAATTCTCTCGGCTGTAGGAGTCAAATTACAGCAGCACGGGGACGTTTTAGACATCAACGCCAGCAACCTCATAGACGCTCAAGCCCCCTATGAATTAGTCAGCCAACTGCGGGCGAGCTTCTTCATCATCGGGCCGCTGGTAGCACGTTTGGGATTTGCCAAAGTGCCCTTGCCCGGTGGGTGCGCCATCGGCGCGCGACCCGTTGAACTCCACGTTCGCGGTCTGCAAGCCCTCGGCGCCGAAGTCCACATCGACCACGGCACGGTTCACGCTTACGTCAAAGGGCCGAACCGCCGCCTGAAAGGAGCCAAAATTTATTTGGACTACCCCAGCGTCGGGGCAACTGAAACTTTGATGATGGCGGCGACTCTGGCTGAAGGAGAAACCGTGATTGAAAATGCGGCTCAAGAGCCGGAAGTCGCAGATTTGGCGAATTTCTGCCGCGCTATGGGAGCAAAAATTCAAGGCGCTGGCACGAATACGATCGTCATTTCGGGAGTTCCCAAGCTGCACGCGGTAGACTATTCAATTATTCCCGATCGCATTGAAGCCGGAACATTTTTAGTAGCAGGAGCCATCACTCACTCCGAAATCAGTTTGTCGCCGGTAATTCCCGACCACCTGACCGCAGTCATTGCCAAATTGAAGACAATTGGGGCGAAAATTATTGCAGAATCCCCCGACATTTTGCGGATAGTTCCCGGCCAAACTCACTCGGCCACAGACATCGAAACTCTGCCTTATCCCGGTTTCCCGACAGATATGCAAGCTCAGTTTATGGCTTTGCTGACGCTGAGCGAAGGCGACAGCTTAATCAAAGAAACCGTGTTTGAGAATCGCTTGCGCCACGTAGCAGAGCTCAATCGCATGGGCGCAGACATTCGCCTTAAAGGCAATGTAGCGATTGTGCGCGGAGTGTCGCGGCTGTCGGGTGCGCCGGTAGTGGCAACAGATTTGCGGGCTTCGGCGGCGTTAGTGTTAGCGGGACTTGCAGCCGATGGTGTCACCACCATCAGCAGCTTGCAGCACTTAGACCGCGGCTACGAGCAGTTAGAGGTGAAGCTGCAAAAATTGGGAGCTAAGTTGCGGCGCGTCAAAGAGGGTACAGACCCGGCGACTGCTGAGGCTCCTGTCAATCCCGTGCGATCGGGTTTAAACTGTTAATTAGTCAGTTGACCGTTGACTGTTGACTGTTGACGGTTAACTGTTGACGGTTGACTGTTGACGGTTAACTGTTGACTTATGACTCAGGATTAAAATGTCGAACATACCGCTCATCGGTTTGAAAGCAAACCAGTTTCGCCACCCGCTAGACTTGGAAGCCACCAACACGCTCAAACAACTGCCCGGCCTGGATTTGATCGTGCGGCAGTTGCTGGGACAACTTGGCGAACAGTTTTTTATGCTGGAAAATCTGGCTTCCAGCGTCCAAGTCGGCGAAAATCAATTGCCCCACCTGCATCAATTACTGTTGGATGCCTGCAAAACTCTGGATTTGGAAGCGCCGCAGCTTTATGTCCGCCAGCATCCGATGCCGAATGCTTACACTTTTGCGATGCGGGGAAAACAGCCTTTTGTGGTGATGCACACTTCTCTGATTGATTTGCTCACAGACGAGGAAGTTAAGGCAGTAATTGCTCACGAGTTGGGGCATTTGAAGTGCGAACACGGAGTTTACCTGACTCTGGCTAATTTAATTGTGTTGGCCGCCGGCCAAATTTCGCCTGTGGGAACCGTGCTGGTGCAGGGTTTGCAGGCGCAAATGTTGGAATGGTTGCGGTGTGCCGAATTTACGTGCGATCGCGCGGCATTGCTCGCCACCCAAGACCCAAGAGTGGTAGCATCGGTGTTGATGAAACTGGCCGGAGGTTCGCCGACTTTAGCTCCGAAACTGAATGTCGATGCGTTTTTGGCGCAGGCGCGGGCCTACGACGACCTCAGCAGCACTCAACTGGGAGAAATGCTCAAGCAAGCTCAAACGGCTCAGTTGTCCCATCCTGTACCAGTATTGCGCGCCAGAGAGATCGATCGCTGGGCAAGTTCAAAAGATTATGAATCTTTGCTTGCAGGAAACCGATCGGTGTGTTATGATGGTGAAACGAAAAAGGGCGGGTGGCGAAATTGGTAGACGCATCAGACTCAAAATCTGACACCGAAAGGTATGAGAGTTCGATTCTCTCCCCGCCCACTGCTAAAAAAGCTTAATAAATCTAGGGTTCCAGATGATAAGTCTGGAACCCTAATTTATATTGGGCATCGGGCATCGGGCATCGGGCATCGGGAATTGCGAATTGGTAACTAATGACAACAGTCAACCGTTAACAGTCAACAGTCAACAGCTTTTATGGGTGTGATCGCGTGGTGGGGAAGTGCCAGCGGTTGGGTCGGTAAGCTATCGCCTCACCACTTAAAGTAAGTAGCGAACGCCACTTGGGGATATAATCTTATGATCTCGGGGTTATGTGCTTGAACTGTCGAAATGCCTATCCAATCTATATTTAGGCAGTTTTCGACTCGTTTCTTCCGGGTTCTGTTGTAAAAAAACAAGGAGTAAAAGCAATGAGTGTAATACAGGTGCCTACATACAATGGGAAAGTCGTCTCTCATATGTCTCTTACACAGCCCTTTCCAGGTGGAAAAAAAGAGTATCAAGTCAGGATTCAATTTAATGACGGGAAAGGGTTAACCTTAAAGTCCGAAAGTAATATAACGATTGAGGACACAGAATGATAGAGCGCGTTGTCAGGGAACCTAATGTCTAACGGTTAGACAGGGTTTTAATTTGGCGATCGCTGATCGGGTTATCTGGTTAATGGTTACGGAAAAGCAAACCAGTTAAACAAACACTAACCAGTTATATAACTGGTTAGTGTTTGTTTGGTAACAAGTTAGGGCGGGGTAGCAAAAACCCACCTTCCGCACTCTCAACTGTCACACGGGGCTTTTGGTGTTCTTGGTGGTAGTAAGCTTGATCAACCTAGGTGAGACTAAGCACTAATACTTAAGTTGAATTAGCTGTCAGGCTCAGGATGAACTCAACTTGTCGTTAATTCCTGTTAATTGACAATAACTAGAGAGAAAACAAGCACTCCCTGAAAAATCATTAGTTTTTTCCGTTCAGCCTCAGCAGTCCGTGTGACAGTTGAGGGTGCGGAATGTGGGCTGAAAGATGAGAAAGATGTATCCGCTCAATAATTCGGGGCGGACTACCCACTCAGGAACGACTTTGCGTCATTTGAGGTGCATCGTTGAGCGCTTTACCCCGGATTATTGAGCGGATACAGAAAGATGTTACGCTTTATTACGAAAAAAAAAATTATCTACCCCTTTAGATAGACTAATAGTCATTGCCCGGAGCTGTTAAACTTGCGAGTAATTCTAGCAGATGTTGAGTTTATCAGCACTAAGGGAAATACCGTAATCAGCAACCTCGATTATTATTTCTTAACAGTTTGGCAAAACAAGTCTAATAGCATATATCACATTAAGTGATTACCAAAAACTGAATGTAGACACGTTTTTGGCGCAGGCGCGAGCCTACGACGACCTCAGCAACACTCAACTCGGAGATATGCTCAAACAAGCTCAGACGGCTCAGTTGTCCCATCCTGTACCAGTATTGCGGGCCACAGAGATCGATCGCTGGGCAAGTTCAAAAGATAAAGATGAGTAATCAGGCAAGCAATATATCTTCTTTGGATTTAGCTATGGTTCCAGGGACAGTGTATATCCAAGATTGTGTCTCAAATCAGTTAAGTAAACTGTATACTCTTGATTTAGCCACAGGTAAAACAACATTCATCGGTGAGATCATTACAGAAGTGTATGATATTGCCTTTGTTGATTCACAACTCTATGGCATCGATCGAGAAGGCGACACAACCCAGCTCGTTAAAATTGACATCAAAACGGGCCATACGACTGTCATTGGGGATACAGGCTTTGCTACAGCCGGCTTGGCTTATAATGCCCAACGTCAAACCCTTTATGCCAGCACAGCTAAACAACTGATTGCCCTTGATCTGAAAACAGGAAAAGGTACACCAGTAGCTACCGTAGCTAATAAAGACTACAACTGTGGTGAAGTTGCCTTTGATAGCGATGGCATAGCATATATCACCTTAATTGGTTACCAAAAGAAGAAATTACTTGCTAGATGCAATCTCGATACTAGCGAAGTTAAAACTATTGGTGATACCGGATTTCCTGGTATTGGCAGTATGGAATTTGTTGGCAATGTCCTTTATGGCGTTACCGGCAGATTTTTTAACTTGGGAAAAGACGGTCAATTAATCCGCATTAATACCAACACCGGTAAAGGCACATTAGTGGCTCAAACCAAGCCTAGGGGTCGTTGGGCAGGAATTGCGGTTTATCAACCAGCAGCAGAAGTGATCGCAACCGTCACTTCAAAAGCTAACACTGAAGCTACACACGCTCCACAAACAACTACTACAACGGGTGACGAAACTATGAAATTGTTAACGATTGATACCAAAGAAAACTGTTACGTTATCAATACAGCTCAGATGAATAGCTTGCAACAAAATGTTGCTAAGTCTCTGACATTAGACAAAGGAACTTTTGACATCCAAATTACCAGTGGTAGCTACAGTTATAGTGCAGACAATACCGCCGGTGAGCCTTTTGTTTTTCTCTGGATTTATGGACTTGATGGCAGTACCTTTATCAACACAAAGACAGGTGTTGAGACAGGTGGAACTTGGACAACTTTAAACGGCTATAACGACAAATTGCAGTTAGATATCAAAGAAAAAGCTGTAGTCTGTGCTTTATTTTTTGATACCTATAGTGGTGATAATCAAGGACAAGTCACTGTTTCAATCACTGGCAATCAACAGTTTAATCCCCAAACTTTAACCGTTGATAGCAAGCAAAACTGCTATTCACTTGATGGCAATTATCTCTCAACTCTTAAAAAAGCCAATGCTAATTCTATCGAGTTAGCCGCAGGGAACTATCGCGTCAAGATTCGGGAAAGCAATGCCACTTATGGAGCAGAAGCAAAAAATTTCCAATTAGAACCTTGGGCGTTACTGTGGATTCAAGGGGGAAAATTTATCTCCAAGTTGACAGGAATTGAACTTAGCGAAAGTTGGTGTTCCTTAAATGGCTTCAAAGAGGAAGTTATTTTTGAAGTCAAACAAAAAACCACCATCTCCGGCTTCTTTTTTGATACATACATAGAAGACAACCAAGGGCAAGTTGTTTTAGAAATCAACAACATCAGTGATGTAGAAGTAGACGAAGAAAAGGCAAAACTAAAACCTGGTACGGGCAGCAGCGAAAGCACTGTTAGTGTAGTGGGTGGTGGTAGCACAACTAGCTCTGGTGGTACAACTAGCTCTGGTGGTACACGAGTTACTTCTGGTGGTAGCACAACTAGCTCTGGTGGTACACGAGTTACCACTGGTGGTAGCACAACTAGCTCTGGTGGTATACCAGTTACCACTGGTGGTACAACTAGCTCTAGTAGTACAGCAGTTACCACGGGTGGTACAACTAGCTCGGGGACTGAAAATATCGATATTACCAGTGGATTTAACTTCACTTTTGACCAAGATCAGATGGAACAAATGTGGCAGCAAATGGCTTCCCAAATCAATACTTCCCTCACAGTAACAGGCGACCCGAACGAGAAAAAAGAAGTTTATTGGGACAATTTGGAAAAATGGCTGCTTAAAGGCTATCAAACTCAAGCTAAAGACTTAGGGATGAAGGTAGCACGGCTGGAGTTTATGCTTAAGACTCTTACCCAACAAATGGAAGTTAGTTTTAATCAGAATTTCCACAATTGGTCGGGGTACTTCAACAAAAATCTCAACGACTTATTTATTTCCCGAATCCCCCGCATTGTTAGTGAGCAGGTGAATTTAAGAATCTCTGAACAAACCCAAGAGATTAAAAATTTAGTGGTGCAACAAATGCAAACCGAACTCAATGAGCGTATTGAGTCCGTCGTTAATCTCAAAGTGTCTAATCAGACTCAAGAAGTTAAGAACCTCGTAGTTCAGCAAATGCAAACTGAACTTGAGCAACGGATTGAGAATGTAGTTAACATCAAAATTGCCAATCAGTCTACAGAGATTAATACCACGGTAATTAATCAAATATCGGCGGATATTGATGAGCGGATTAGTAACTCCGTTAATGTCCAAATCGCCAATCAATCTCAAGAGATCACTAATCAGGTAATTCAGCAAGTCCAACAAACTATCGATCAGCGTGTTGAGAATGTGGTGAGCATCAAGATTTCCGATCAAACCCAGAATGTGAAGAATCTGGTGATTCAGCAAATGCAAACTTACATCGATCAACGCATCGATAATGTCGTGAACCTCAAAGTGTCTAATCTATCTCAAGATATTAACACTCAAATTGTTCAGCAAATTCAACACGACATAGATCAGCGGATTAATGCGGTAGTTAATCTCAGAATTGCTGACCAAAGCCAAAACATTAAAAATCTGGTCATTCAGCAGATTGAATCTAACATTGATGGACGCATCAATACGGTTGTTAATCAATCTAGCACTAGCAACGTGCAGTTAGTGACTAATAATATTGTCAACGATCTTGACAATCGCATTAATGTTAGCTTGGATAACAAGATTCTCAACTTCCGTAATGATGTCTCTACGATCGTCAAAAATGAGCTGAACCAAAACTTCACGCAGAACCTCAAAAATACGATTTTTTCAGAATTGAGACAGCAACAATTCTACCTGGATATGAACTTGATCAAGTCAGAAGTTGAGAACTTCTACTCTAATCTGGCACAGTTTGAGAATCAGTTCTATTTACGCATTGAACAAGGGGACACTCAACTGTATAACTGGACGCTGGAACAACTTATTGCTCTCCAAGGTTGCTTAACAGATCGTCAGGCTTTAGGGGATATCTTTGAATCTTTCGCCAAGAAACTCAAAGACGAATTAGAGAATGCTGAATGCGTTCGTCCCGATCGTTTTGGTTCTTGGGTAAGAACAGATATGCGGTCACAATTTCAACCTACGCACTCTCCGGAGTTACCACAAGGTTAATCAGTAGGTAGACATATATATTGGGTGTCCGAAGAAAGGAACGAAGCAATCCCAAACTGCAAGCGAGTTGCTTCGTTCCTCTATTCGGACATGATGGTAAGCTGTGGAGCATTTAAACCACTAACGAGGCTTGTATGGTGCGTCAGGAGTGAACATTTACGCTAGATGCGGGAAACACTTCTGTACTGACGCACCCTACTATCGTCTTTTAAATGCCGAACAGCTTATTGATTTATGTTCACCGCCCACTGCTAAAAAAGCTTAATAAATCTAGGGTTCCAGGTAGGTCACCGGGAACCCTAATTTATATGGCGTGGGGAATCGGGCATCGGGAATTGCGAATTGGTAACTAATGACAACAGTCAACCGTCAACCGTCAACCGTCAACCGTCAACAGATTTTATGGGTGAAATCGCCGCTTTAGGCGCTGCATTTGTCTGGGCTCTATCTTCCACCATCTGGCAGCGAGTGGGACAGCAAATCCCCGCAGTGGTGCTAAACTTGCTCAAAGGTGCGATCGCCCTTTTCATGCTCCTTGCCACTGTAATAATTTTAGGTAAACCCTTACCAGCAATCAACCCTAATATTTTAGCCATGCTGCTGATTAGTGGCGGGCTAGGAATTGGCATCGGAGACACCGCTTTCTTTATCGTATTAAAATATTTAGGCGCGAGGCGAACGCTGCTTTTAGAAACCCTATCTCCCCCTTTAACAGCTTTATTGGGCTTAATATTTTTGCAAGAAAAGTTATCGCCCATTGCTTGTACAGGCATTCTTTTAACAATCTGCGGCGTAGCCTGGGTAATTGCAGAACGAACAGCCGAAACAACTTTATTATCAAAACATCTTTGGCAGGGATTAGGTATTAGTTTATTAGGACAAACAACCCACGCCGTTGGAGCAATTTTATCCCGCGCCGCCTTCACTCAAATAGATATAGATCCCCTGTGGACAGCAGCCTTGCGTTTGAGCGGTGGTATGGCAGTCATGCTATGCTTTTTTAAGCCAACAAACCTTGACAGTTTCAAACAATTAAAATCCTCAAAAATATTAGCTGCAATAATTCTGGCAGCTTTTTTAGGAACCTATCTCGGGATTTCCCTGCAACAGACTTCACTGAAATATGCACCCGCAGCAATCGCTCAAACACTCAGTTCTACCAGTCCCCTGTTTATACTGCCTTTAGCCGTGCTGGCGGGCGAAAAAGTGAGCATTCGGGCTGTTTTGGGGGTAGTTGGTGCGATCGGCGGAATCGCCTTATTATTGGGTTTGAAGTGATTAGATTTGATATCAATTCCGGTGCCACCGGAATGATTGTTGACTGTTAACTGTTGACTGTTGACGGGCGGGTCGAATAACTGAATGGTTGAGTGTTAACTGTTGACTCGATTAGGCACGGCGCCGTCTCGAAAGCAGTGGGTAATATTAATTCCGATGCTACCAGATTTGATATCACAACTCCGACAAGTGGAAACAAAACTATACGGAGAGATTGAGAAGCAAATTGCAACCGATCGCCAGAAGGAAGAGGAAGTGATTTATGCTTCTCATACTTGGGTAAAATAATTGGCAGAAGTACATTCCCGAATGTCCAGAAGTCGGTACAATTGACCAAGGCGAAACCATAGAAGAAGCGATCGCCAATATTAAACAAGCTACAAAACTCTATCTCAAAGAATGTCCATTATTAGATCCCCGACTTCTTAAAGAAGTCGGGGATCTAGCTACTCTTACAAATTGCAACTCATATCCCCAGATAATTGACTGAAACGCGCATTTTCCCGATAGTCTACCGGACAATCAATCACGCAAGGGACATCTTGAGCCAGGGCTTCTTTGAGGATGGGAATTAAATCGGTTGCAGCTTCCACTCGATAGCCTTTTAAACCCATACTTTCGGCAAATTTCACAAAATCGGGATTGCCAAATTTGACGAAATCGGAATGACCAAAATAATCTTGCTGCTTCCATTCAATTAACCCGTAACCGCCGTCATTAAAGATCAGCGTCACAAAATTAGTACCGACGCGCAAAGCAGTTTCTAACTCTTGGCAATTCATCATAAAACCGCCGTCGCCGGTGGCTGCTATTACTTTGCGATCGGGATAAACGAGTTTTGCAGCCACCGCACCCGGAATCGCAATTCCCATCGCCGCAAATCCGTTGGAAATCAAACAGGTATTCGGGCGATCGCAATGATAGTGCCGCGCGATCCACATTTTGTGAGCTCCCACATCAGATATAAGAATATCTTCCGGGCCCAGGACTTGCCGCAAATCGTAAATGAGTTTTTGTGGCTTGATCGGGAAACCGTCGTCGGCTGCATATTGTTCGTACCCAGCGCGAATATCCGCCCGCAATTGCTTAGCAAAAGGGTCTACTTTCTCCATGCGATCGGCACGCTGCAAAATTTCATTGAGGGAATCAGAAATATCCCCCACAACTTCTATAAGAGGAATATAACTGCTGTCAATTTCTGCTGGCAAAGATCCAATGTGAATAATCGGAATTTTTCCTTCTGGATTCCACTTCTTCGGGGAATATTCAATCAAATCGTAGCCAACAGCAATCACTAAATCCGTTTCTTCAAAAGCACAACTAATATAATCACGTTTTTGCAATCCCGTCGTCCAAAGTGCCAAAGGATGAGTGTAAGGAATTACACCTTTGCCCATGAAAGTATTAGCTACAGGAATATTCAATCGAGTAGCAAATTGTGTCAAAGCATCGCTGCCGTTAGCGCGGATCGCGCCGTTTCCTACTAAAAGCAGAGGACTTTTTGCCTTGGAAATTGCCACAGCGGCTTTATTCAAGCTTTGGTAAGCGCCAAAAGTTTTTTCGCGGTTGTCTTTGGTGAGCGGATTTCCTTCAGCAGGCATTGCTGCGATGTTTTCAGGTAAGTCAATGTGAACTGCTCCCGGCTTTTCACTTTGAGCTACTTTAAAGGCTTTGCGGACAATTTCTGCCGTCGTGCTGGGGCGAACAATTTGAGCATTCCACTTAGTAACTGGCGCAAACATGGCAACCAAATCTAAATATTGGTGCGATTCTATGTGCATCCTGTCTGTGCCGACTTGTCCGGTAATTGCTATTAAAGGAGCGCCGTCTAAGTTGGCGTCAGCAACTCCTGTCATTAAGTTAGTTGCGCCGGGGCCCAAGGTGGACAAGCAAACGCCGGCTTTGCCGGTGAGACGACCGTAAACGTCTGCCATGAATGCGGCGCCTTGTTCGTGGCGAGTAGTAATAAATTTAATTGAAGAGTTTCTCAGGGCTTCTAGAACTTCTAAATTTTCTTCTCCTGGAAGTCCGAAGACGTATTCGACGCCTTCATTTTCTAAACATTTTACCAATAGTTGAGCTGTGTTCATTTCCGTTTTTCTCCTCGGTTAATGGTTTTTTTTTCTCTTTTTCAACCGATCGCAAAAATACTAAATGGGAATTTTTAACCGCAGGTAAACGCAGATAAACGCAGACTTATGTAGATTTGTGCGATCGGTTGATAGAGTGGGAGCTTATTTCACCCACACTGTTTTTATGTTAACAAATTCGTGCATTCCTTGGATGCTCAATTCGCGTCCGTAACCGGAGCGTTTGATGCCGCCGAAGGGCAATCTCGGGTCGGATTTTACTAAACCGTTGATGAATACCGCGCCGGCCTCTAGTTCGGAAATAAAGCGATCGCTCTCTGAGTTTACTGTAGTCCAAGCTGACGCACCCAAGCCAAAAGATGTGCTGTTTGCGAGGGCGATCGCCTCATCCATGTCTGCAACTCGGAATACTAAAGCTACGGGTCCGAAAAATTCTTCTTGACGGGCAGAGGCATTCGGCGGAATGTCTGCCAAAATAGTTGGCAAGTAGAAATTGCCGGCATTCTCTGACAATGGGCGGCCGCCTGTCAGAAGTTTTGCTCCCGATTGGATGCAAGTTTGCACTTGATTGTCCAAGTCTTTGAGGATTGCGGGAGTCGCTAAAGGGCCGATATCGGTTTCGGGTAACATCGGATCGCCTACTTTTAATTGCTCGAATTTTTCGACAAATCCTGTGAGGAATTCGTCGGCAATCTCTTCTGCTAAAATAAAGCGTTTGGCTGCGATGCAAGATTGACCGTTATTGAGCATCCGGGATGTCACCGCAGTTGATAAAGCTGCTGCTACATCGGCGCTGGACATCACAATAAAGGGGTCGCTTCCTCCCAATTCCAGCACTACTTTTTTCAAATTTTTGCCCGCATTTGCTGCCAAACTTTCACCCGCTGGTTCGCTACCGGTGAGAGTTGCTGCTTTGATACGATCGTCCGCAATGATATCGGCTACTTTGTCGGCGCCGACTAACAAAGTTTGAAAAACTCCTTCGGGAAAGCCAGCAAGCGTAAAAATTTCTTCGATTTTCAAAGCGCACTGAGGCACGTTGGAAGCGTGTTTGAGCAAGCCGACATTGCCCGCCATCAGTGTCGGCGCCGCAAACCGAAAAACTTGCCAAAATGGGAAATTCCACGGCATAACGGCTAAAATAGGGCCCAGCGGTTGGTAGCGGACAAAGCTGCTGCTAGCGTCAGTGGTTGCCGGTACGTCTGCCATAAATTGAGCGGCATTTTTGGCGTAATACCGACAAACTAAGGCGCATTTTTCCACTTCGCCGATCGCAGATTTGAGCGTTTTGCCCATTTCCAGGGTCATCATTTCAGCGTAAATTTCGCGATCGCGCTCCAGGATATCTGCAGCTTTCTGCATCCACAGAGCTCTCTGCTCAAACGGCAGTTGGCGGTATTTCTTAAAAGCTTGCTGTGCTAATTCCAGCTTAGCTTTTATTACCTCATCCGCGATCGGCTCGAAAGTTTTTAGCGTTTCTCCCGTTGCCGGGTTGATAGTAGCAATAGCCATGGTTTCATCTCCTGTGTGAAAAACACAAAACTCCCTGCTAGTTTTCAAGCTATGCCGGGAGTTGTATCAAAGTATTACAAAATAGGAATTTACCAGCCACGTTGTCAGGTCTTGCTAATTTGCAAGTGCCGCGATTTGTTTAAATTTCTCTACTTTTAATTATAGTTCAGAGTCTCGATCGCAAATCTTAAGAAAATTTGTCTTTCTGAAATCACGCACAAATCTTAAGAACAGGCTTTCCGGCCTGTTCCATAAAAGTTAAATGTTCTTGTGGGGCGTCCCGCCCGCCCCTGACAGCTTTATTCACAATTAATGGTGCAAGATGGATGAAATATCTTGTCGGCTGTCCCGCCCGCCTTGCATTCTCAAGAACAGTATAGCCGTAGGGTGTGTCGCCATCAAAAATCCTCAAAAAAAGCGAAAATCTCGCAGCGACGCACCTGGCAAGAATTAGGCATAAGGTGCGTCGCCATCAAAAATCCCCAAAAAAGAGCGAAAATCTCGCAGCGACGCACCCTACGATAATTAGCAATTCCTCTCCCTCAAACAGACTGTTCCTGGACGTAATCCTGCACGTAAGACTGATAGTAATACCTGCTGCCTTTATCGTTATTCGCCACCATTCCCAACAGCGGAATCCCCGCCATTTTTAAATCTTCAAAAGCCAACACCAGCGCCTCCCGCTCAGTTTGATGCAGCCCCACTACCAGCATCAATCCGTTAGTGTGAGCCGCCAACAAATTCGCATCCGCCAAACCCAAAAGCGGTGGAGTATCGTAAATAACTAAATCAAAGTGACTTGACAAAGCTGCCATTAAATGCGGCATTTTTCGGGAAGAAAGTACCTTTGTAGGATCGAGAGGAACCGGGCCCGAAGTTAACACAAACAAATTTTCATCGCGGGGCGATCGCACAATCACCTGTTGCACATCCACATCATCAGCTATCACATTGTGCAAGCCTTGCCAATTCGGTAAACCCAGCATTTCGTGTACCTGCGGACGCCGCAAATCCCCATCCACCAACAGCACTTGCTGCCCCATTGCAGCCGCCGCCCGCGCCAGATTTACTGCTACCGTAGACTTGCCGTCACCTACTTGACAAGAAGTAATTACGCAAGAATTAATCGGAGTATCAACGTTTAGTAAGCGAATATTCGCATTGAGCGATCGAAAAGCTTCTTGAAAAGCATCCGTCGGCATCGGCGAAATTGCCACATCCACCGGGCTTGTCTCAGCAGGAGGAAGTCTCAAAATTTTATCGCTAGCAGGAATTACCCCCAACAAAGGCAGGCGAATCGACTGTTTGACATCCTCTGGAGTTTGGAACACCGTTTTATTTTTAAACCGTTCCGCCAACTGCGCCGCCAGCATACCGAACAGCAAACCACCCAATCCCCCCAAAGCCAAATTCAAAGGCATAATCGGAGCAACAGCCATCAACTCCCCATTTTTGTAACGTGGAATTTCCGGCTTAGCAATAACTTCCCAAGCCACCTCTTTTTTGCCCACAGCTTCAAGCTGCAAAGCTTGCTGTTTTGCCACCAAACCATTCAGCGTATTGTTAGTTAAATCCAACTCACGCTGCAAATCGGAATAGCGCCGCAAAATCACCGGGAATTTTTGAGAGTATTGATTCAACTGCTTAGCAGCTTGTTCCAAAACTTGATTCCGCACACCCAGCACCTGAATTAAATTAGCAGTACCGATAAACTGCTCGATCAACTTAATCCGCACCGGATCTTGAAAAGTCAGCACTTGCGAATTTACCTTAGCCAAATCAGTTCCCAGAACCTGTTGGGCTTCTTTCTTCAACAAAGGAATCAGGTTCTTGCGCTGTTCTCGCAACAATTGCATTTGCGGAGTTTCGTCTGTAAACGTAGCCGAGTTAATCGCAATTTGCCCTTCTAATTGTTGCAATTGAGTCAGCATCCCTTGATAGCGGGGAGCTTGACTCAGAGCCGAGGCCATCAGCGCTTGCTGCTGGTTCAGTCCGAGCTGATTTTGCAGATTGGAATAGAGCAATCTCTGCTGATTGAGCTGCGTTTGCGCTTCCAATCTTTGCGTTTGAAGTTCACTGATTTGCTGCGCGAGTTGTTGGGTTTGAATCTGCGGGTCAATGAAATTGTACTGCTGCCGCAATTTTTGAATTTCTGTTTGCAGAGCTTGTTGGCGCTTTCGCTGGTTGGGAATTTGCGATTTCACAAAATCCAGAGTCTGACTAATTTGAGTTGTGGTATCTTGCACGCTGTAGTTGCGGTAGCCTAGCGCAACTTTTTCCAAAACAAACTGAATTTTTTTCGGATCATAATCCCGATATCTAACTTCGATAATTTTGGTATTCTTGAATCGATTAATTGACAACCTAGTTTCCTGAGAAAACGGCAAATTATCTGCTTTTTGGTTCAAGAGGTAGTTGTAATTTATTTCTGGATACTTAGCCTGCAACTGTTTAATAATCGGCGACATTACTTGCGGGCTTTGCAAAACTTGAATTTGGGATTCGTAGTCAAAACCGGCATTTTCGGTCGTCGCGGGGGCCGCTGGTTGCAGTTTCAGCTCACCGGAGTATATTTTGGCTAAAGTATTTTGCGTAACTGCTGGTTCTACTAATAATTGAAAGCGCCCTTCGTACTCGCTTTTTTGATTCAGCGTCCAGGCGAAAACTCCGGTAGTCACTGCTGCTGCTACGCAGATGACTAAGATGGAGCGACTGCGGCAAACTTCCAAAAAACTTAACTCTTCTGCCTCGGTTTTGTTTCTGCCTAAAAATTGATCTTCTTCATAAAGCCCAGAAGATATTTTTTGCAGATCAGCAGCTTTTTTATGGTTATTAAACAGTGCTATTTGAGATTTGTTCCCTGGTTTCATTTGATTTCTACAACTTATTAGTTTAAACGTCTGTATTGATGGCAGAGTTTCAGGAAACCGGTTGATTTCTAGATATTTCATTACCCAACCGCAATTTTTTCTAGAAACCGGGTTTCTGAGGTCTTAATGCCAGTCTATTCAAATCACCGAAAAATATCGAACAACCGAAATATTCCTAACAGCGGGCTGAGAGGAGCGAGAGTCCCGCCTACATTATCCGAGAACGTAGCGCGACCCGATCGCCTTACCATAATTACATCATTATTTTGCAGTTTGGGATTAGTTTCTTCATTGGCAGTTGCGGAAAAATCAACCTTAACAGTTAGCTGCGAAACAGTGCCGTTAGGATTGAGGCGAATTAAATTCACCGAATCCATTTCGGCCCGCGCTTTATTAAAACCTCCCGCTGCTACCAGCGCTTGATTTAAAGTGGTGTTGGGCAGCACCGCAATCGCTCCGGGTTTCACGACTTCTCCCACAATGTTCACCCTAATCGTATCCGGTGAAAAATTAGAATTAGCAACTTGTTCGTCTTGGGTTTCATCAAGGTTTTCGGCTTTGGGGACGATTACCGTATCTCCCTGTTGTAGCGCTAAATCTTGGGATACATCTCCCCCTTCCAAAAGTTGCCACAAATTCACATTAATAATTTGTTCTGTACCCGCCCGCGTCAGGCGGCGAACTTGTATTTGTCTGATATCAGCTACCGGCGTAATGCCGCCTGCCATTTTAATTGCCCTCGTTACAGTTTGCTGCAAAACAGTTTCCCCGCCGTTGGTTTCCCTGGCAGCAAACAAACCAGAATTTTCACCCATTTCATTCTCTTGTACCCTACTTTGAGCCTCTTTTGCCAAAGTATAAGTACCGGGGCGAGTTACTTCGCCCACCACAGCAATATTAATTGGTTGAGTGCTTTGTCCGGTAATGTTAGCTACTGCTAAAGTCGGTGCTTCTTGGCGGTTGAGGCTAGTTACAGTGGGAATAAATATAGTATCGCCGTCGCGCAAAGTCATATCGGCCCGCAAATCGCCGTTTTGCAATAATTCCCACAAATCCACACTAATAATTTGTTCCGGTGCGTTGCGCTGGGGGCGGCGGATTTTGATTTGCCGCACGTCTGCTGACTGCGTAATTCCGCCGGCCATTCGCAGAGCCCGCGATATTGTTGGCATTTGAGTTCCCATTTGCTCTGCTGTGCCTCCGGGGCCTGCTGCTGAGGATATTGTATAGGCTCCGGGGCGGTTAATTTCGCCCGCGATCGCAATTTGCAAAGGACGCGGTGCTAGCAGTTTCAGGGTAATCCAAGGACGTTTGAGGTATTTGCCGTATCGGTCTTTAACAGCATTAGAAGCTTGTTCTAAGGTCATCCCGTACACCGAAACGCTGCCAATTAACGGCAAACTCAGGGAACCGTCCGCCTGTACTTGGTGTTGACCGTTGGGGCCGCTGTATTCCGGGACGTTGAAGATGTCCATTTGAATACGATCGCCCGCGCCTAAAGTGTAAACTTCCGATCGTACACTTGAAGGTGCACTTGCCGGAAATCCCTGAAATCCCGGCACTGCGGGTACTTGTACAGGAACAGGAGAACCCGTATCAGCAGGAGGAGGAGGAGGAGGCATCAACTGGGCCGCCGCAGGAGATGAACCCACCGCCGCGAGCACTGACACTGTTAAACTTTGGGCAATTAAACTTTTGACAGCATTGCTTGCCCAATAACTTACCTTGCAGCTTTTGCTGGAAATGTCTCCCTGAGCCCCTCTCCTTGCAGCAAAGGGGAGAAATTCTTCCCTTTCCTTCTCGGCGAAGGGGAAACAAGGGTGAGATTTTTTCTCAAGTTGCACCTTGCGCGAATCACTTTTCACCACCATCGCTTTTTGCCCCTATCCTCATCCAACCCCGCCAACATCAAATGTAACCCAACTCTTCTAACTTGCTGAGAACTTTTTTAACACTCTCTTCGACACTTTCTCGCTCTGTGTAACAAATAATCTCAGGATTGAGCGGTTCTTGATAAGGATCGTCAATTCCTGTAAAACCCTTAATTTCTCCGGCTCTGGCCTTAGCGTATAGGCCCTTGACATCGCGACCTTCGCAAACTTCTAACGGCGCTGTGATATATACTTCAACAAAATTTGGCTCCATCGCTCTAATTTCGTCGCGAATTGCTCTGTAGGGGCTAATAGCTGCGGTCATTACGGCTACTCCATTGCGGCTCAGCAGGTGAGCAACAAATCCAATCCGCCGAATATTAGTATCTCGGTCTTCTTGGCTAAATCCCAAACCTTTTGACAAGTTGGTGCGAACGACATCTCCATCCAATATTTCAACTTTGCAACCTCTTGCCTTCAATTCGGGTTCGAGAGCTTTGCTGATAGTTGTCTTACCGGAACCGCTCAGCCCGGTGAACCACAAAATAAAACCTTTTTCCATTTTCAGCCGTTAATTACTAACTCGGAAATTATTAAGACGTAAAACTTTATAGATGCTGTTCCCTTTTTTCTATTATCGTTATTCGCGGTGTCATATTGGCAATATTTGCGCGCCAAAAGTGAGAAATCAAAAGTTGCGATCGCTCATGCAGTCATTTAGTAAAAAAAGTGTGCGCTCGTTGTATAATTACCGATTTATTATTTTTCAAGTATTTACACAGTAAAATTCAATTCGCGATCGCCAACGCCGAACATCTATCCGTAGCGCACCGATCGCCTGACTAACCCTTTCACAATCTAAAATCTAAAATCCTATTCCCCATGTCCCCAACCTTAAAAGCAGATGTTTTGGTAGTCGGTGGCGGCACCGGCGGCACTGCTGCAGCCGTCCAAGCAGCCCGCCGAGGTGCCAAAACTATTTTAGTAAGCGAATTCCCCTGGCTGGGAGGAATGCTGACTTCCGCAGGCGTTTCTGCCCCCGATGGCAATGAATTAGTAGCTTTTCAAACCGGTTTGTGGGGCGCGTTTCTCCGGGAACTCCAGCAGCGACAGCCGGCAGGTTTGGATTGGGGCTGGGTCAGTTTTTTTACTTACGATCCCCGCATCGGTGCGGAAATTTTCGCTGATTGGGTTAAATGTTTGCCGAACTTGCGCTGGATTTCTGGACAAAAAGCTCAAGATGTGCTGTATGAAGGAGATCGCATTTCTGGCGTCCGGTTTGCAGATTTTACGGTTTCGGCCAAAATCACTTTGGATGCAACGGAATTGGGAGATTTGCTGGCTTTAGCGGATGTTGGACACCGCTGGGGTTGGGAATTCCAAGCCGAGTGGGGAGAACCCAGCGCGCCCGCTGCCTCTAATGCTCTCACAGAGCGCTATTCGGTGCAAGCTCCGACTTGGGTGGCAATCATGCAGGATTTTGGTAAAGGTGCGGCCGGGCCCGAAATTCCCGCGCCGCCTATTGATAATCCCGATCGATTTACTGGTGCTTGGGACGGTTACACTCCTGAGCAATTTCTCAACTACGGCAGGCTTCCGGGCGGATTGTTGATGATTAATTGGCCGATTCGAGGTAATGATTATGGTGAAGGGGTCGATCGACTCATTAAATCTGAAGCATCTCGACAAGAATTCCTCCAAGAAAGTCTCTGGCATACTCAAAGTTTCGCCCGCTTCATTCAAACGCAACTCGGCCCCCGCTACGGCTTAGCACAGAATATTTTCCCCATTTCAACGATCGAGAATCAACAAAATTCTTCCCTTCTTTCTTCCTTTGCTTTACATCCTTACTACCGAGAAAGTCGGCGCTTGCGAGGGATAAGTACAGTCAGAGAACAAGATATTTTGCCTATTGTCGGTGGAAGAGTCGCGAAGTTGCCGATAAATTCTGAGGGCATTTGTGAAACAATTGCGATCGGCAACTATGCCAATGACCACCACTACCCCAGTGGCGACATTCCCTTGCAGCCAAAATCCATCCGCTGGGGCGGCCGCTGGACGGGAACTCCGTTTACCATTCCTTACAGCGCCCTAATTCCTGCGAGTACAGACGGTTTGCTAGTCTGCGAAAAAAATATTTCCGTCTCTCACATCGCCAACGGTGCAACTCGCTTGCAACCGACGGTAATGAATATTGGACAGGCTGCGGGGATGGCGGCGGCTTTGTGCGCGGAATCTGGATGTCAGCCGCGAGAGTTGCCGGTGAGAGTTTTGCAGGAAGCTTTGCTGCAAGATACCGAGGCGAGTGCGGCAGTTATTCCCTTATTTAATTTGACACGGGCTCGATCGGACTGGCTCGACTGGCAACGCTATTATCTCGATCGACCTGAAGCATATCCCGCCAGCGGCGAATGTCAGGAGTCCGTAGAGAAACAAAGCAGTCAAACAGCAAATACCCACAGCCCATTTTCGGGCATTTTCCGTCGCCTCGGCGAACAAGACTGGACACTAACGCTGACAAGCCCCGAATCTTTAGCCTGTCAAACTTGGCAACTCGTGACTTTGGACTCCGAAACCGACAGATTTTTACACAGTTGCGAAACGGAAAAGCCTCTGACAGTATGGGGCAAGCTGAATTTTGCCGGTGCTTGGCTGCTGGCGGGATCAGTAGAATTGAAGACGTAAGGTTTTTTGCAGAGATCCGAAAATTGCACAGATATCTATCCTGATCGATCGGGGCAAGTCTGTATCAGGTAATAGACACTGACACGGATACTACCCATGCACACCTACACTGCAATTGCTTTACTAAGCCTGTTGGGCATTACCTTGAGTGCCAGCGCCCAGAGTGCTTTTGAATGCCTAGTCGAACTGCTGGCAATTGCCACCGCTGATTATATTGTCTTGGCGCCAACTCAACAAGAAAAAGGCGATCGTTCTCCTGAAAGAGGCAGCGGACGCAGACAGTTCAGTCAGCCTCATCTTTACACCCATCACATACCAGCATTTTAATGGCATGGGACGAAAGGGAGTTCCACCAATGAGTCGGTTTCGGCCACCAGTGTCGATCGGATTTTCTGGGATTCTAAGAAAGTCAGGTTCGTCTGGCAACTGCACTTCTTGTTGACAGTCATTAGAATACTTATTCTGTGTAAAAAATGATCATCTCAAGCTTCAACCGCCATCTATCGAGAGATTTACTCTTTCGATATTTGGCGGTTTTGTATTTTCAAGGCTGTAGATACATTTCACCCTGTCAAGTTAAACCACTAAAATTTACTGTGGGTGACACAATTTGAAAAGTTAAATAATTCTCGCATCATGTTTTTTGAATAGTCTGGCAATTTCTGGGAAATCAATCCTGATGAGCAAGGGAAAAGTCCGTATCTCTAAATAGACACTGACACGGATACTACCCATGACAAACTACACAGCAATTGCTTTATTGAGCCTGTTGGGCCTTAGCTTGAGTGGTACCGCCGCTCTATCCCTTGAATCCCCAGTCGAACAGCTAGAAACTGCCACCGCTCAATATATGTTGTCAGCGCAAACTCAACAAAGAGGAGAGCGCGCTCCCCGCAAAGTTCGGCAACGGCGTGATTTTATGGAGTCCCGCACTGACATTCAGCCACTACAACAATTTTAATCGCATTGCCAGAAACCTAGTTCCGCAACTGACTCATTTCGAGGCTGGTTTCGAGGCCGCCCGTGTCGATCGAGCAAACTAATTTTCTGGGACTCTAATTTTTCGGGTTCGTCAGGCAACTGCAGTTTTTGTTGACAGTTATTACGAGATTTTTTTGATCTTACTATGAGGACATATCAACTTGGAGCTGCCATCTACCTAAAGATATACTCTCCTATGTGGCGGTTTTGTATTGAAATGTTTCAATGAAATAGGAATTACCCGGAGAACTCCGATGGTCGGGTTTTTCAACCGATATCCCAGGGCATCAACCCCGTATTTTAGTCGATCGAACCTGGTGTCGCCGTCCAGGAGTATTTAAGAACTGTTGCGCTCGGAGCCGCCTCAAATTCCTCTGATCGCAACAGTTATTTACCTTGTCCCCGCCCAAAGTAGGGTTTAATTTTCAACGGCTGCACTATAATTAACGTGCGATAACTAACTTATATAGGTAAACTGTCAGCGCAGAGGGTGCAGCAATCTACTTAAATTGGCCACCAATAAGAACCACTTATGCGGTGTGGATAGCCTTTAAGCTCATGCCCCTGTTACCTCAGGGAAATTAACTAACCTGAATATTAGGGTAGCTGGCAAGCTTTCCGGCGACAGTCGGCTATGCTTGATTCGGCGCTCTCGCAATAATTTAATGGAGGATGACAAAATGCCTCCTAATTTGGCTATTTCGGGGATAGTGATGAAAAATGACTCTTTGGATCTGGTCAAAAGCCTCAGCCCTAGTGCAATGGATCAGATCATGCTATATCTGGCGTTTAGCGCCATGAGAACCAGTGGGCACAGGCACGGGGCGTTTCTAGACGCGGCCGCAACGGCGGCTAAGTGTGCCATTTATATGACTTATATGGAGCAGGACAACAACCTGCGGATGACCGGACACTTGCATCACATTGAGCCTAAACGGGTGAAGGTGATTGTTGAAGAAGTCCGGGAAGCTCTGACTCAGGGAAAATTGCTGAAAATGTTAGGCTCGCAAGAACCTAGGTATTTGATTCAGTTTCCTTATGTCTGGCTGGAACAGTATGGTTGGATGCCGGGACGCCCTCGCATTCCGGGAAACAATTTGACTGTAGATGAAAAAAAATATCTCGAAGGCAAGATTCCTCCGAATCCGCCAGATGCTCAACTGATCAATTCTTTTCAGTTTATGGAGTTGATCGAGTTTCTGCACAGGCGATCGCAAGAAGATATGTCTCCAGAAAGGCGAATGCCTTTGAGCGAAGCTCTAGCAGAACACATTAAGCGACGCTTGATCTATTCTGGGACAGTTACTCGTATTGATTCTCCTTGGGGAATGCCGTTTTATGCCCTCAGCCGCGCTACTTACTCTCCGGCAGAGCAGGAAGAGCGGACATTTACTATGGTTGAGGATACGGCTAGATATTTCCGACTGATGAAGGATTGGGCGGAAAAACAACCGAAGGTGATGCGAATTATGGAGACTTTGGATATTCCGCCGGAACGGCTCGACCAAGCCCTTGAGGAATTAGATGAAATTATTCGCAATTGGGCCGATCGCTATCACAAGCGGGGCGAACCGACGATGATTGTACAAATGGTGTTTGGGCCGCAAGACGACGCTTAGTTTGATTAGTTATTAATCATTAGTCATGAGTTGATTGCTTGAAACTAATCACTAATGATTAATAACTAATAGCCCTGGACGCCGCCACCGGGTTTTTTTTCCAAAAATACGGCTTTAATGGTTTGAGTTATCGTAAAAAACCTGTGTATTGTGTCGCGAATGTGTCCGGAATTAACTAAGCTAAAAAAGCTCTCCAGGTCGCCGCTAAAACGATCGCTGCGATCGCTCCTATGAGTGTATTGAAAAAATTTACCACCTCGTTCGTCAGCCACTCAAACTTTGATTGCACCGTCGCCCCAATCACGCTCTCAATGTTCGTGGCAATAAAAGCTGCAATAACACAAAAAACAATTCCTGTCAAGTCAATTAAACCGACGGCCCAACTCACAAGCGCAATCAAAATTGAGCCGATAATACCCGCAATTGTTCCTTCCAAACTTACGGCCCCTTCCGTACCCCTAGGTACAGGCTGCAAGCTGGTAATCAAAAAAGTCCGCTTCCCGTAAGCTTTGCCGATTTCGCTGGCGCTGGTATCGGAAAGTTTGGTGCAAAAACTCGCCGCGTAACCTAGCAATAACAGGGAAATAGCATCTTGTGGCACAGACATCTTGCCTGTCTCTCCTAAAATAGATAATGCCAAAACTCCCAAAGCGCAAAGAGTAGCGGTTAAAGCAGAACCCCAGACATTTTCCGGGCCTCTGGCGCCTGAACGCTTTTCGGCTATGCCTTCTGCTTCTTTTTGGGCTTTGCCGATGCTGGTAACTCCCGATCCGACAAGAAAGTAAAACATCACCACAGCATAGCCTTGCCATCCCAAACAGCCCCAGATGAGCACGCCCAATACCCAGCCGTGAAATTGGCCAGCGGGAGTGAGCAATTTTTTAGGCGCAATGGTGCCGATCGCAAGTAAAACTGTATTTAGGGCGATCGCCACCAACCAAGGATTAGACCAAGATAAATAATTAAAGAACAATTCAGAATTCTGCATTTAGTATCTCCATGAACCAAGTCTTATTTCATCTTGCCTTCCCCGTGACCGATATTGGTCAAACCAAAGCGTTCTACGTAGACGGACTCGGCTGCGAACTAGGTCGCGAATCGCCGAATTCTGCAATTATGGGTTTGTGTGGGCATCAAATTGTCGCCCACGTCAGCCACGAACCTTTGACGCCTCAGCGAGGCATCTATCCCCGGCATTTTGGGTTAATTTTTACTTCCGAAGCTGACTGGGAAGGATTGCTAGAAAAAGCCCAGCAAAACAAGTTAAATTTCTATCAAGAACCGAGACGGCGATTTGTCGGTTTGCCTACAGAACACCGTACTTTCTTCTTAGAAGATCCTTTCCACAATATACTGGAGTTCAAGTATTACTGTGAAGCTGAAGCAATTTTTGGCCGCAGCGAATACGCTGAAGTTGGGGATGCTGTTTGATATTTAGTCCGGTAGCGATTTGCCTCATGTGCGGGCGGGTTTACGAGATTGTTGGTTTTAGGAAAAAATGGTAGGTGAAACCCGCCCGTACAAAATTTAACATTATACAACAAGGAATCAAACGGTTAATCATGAACTTTCAAGGGTTCTGAAAGTGCTTCAGCGACCGCTTTTAAACTGCTGGAATGCCTCGCCATCATGGCATGGGCGAAAATAGACAATTTTACTTCTTTGGCAGCCGATATTTGGGAACTAGAAGCAGGTACAATGATGAAATCCCAATCTGTCCAAATCGAAGTAAAATTGAGCTTTTCCAACAAAGCAGCATCTCGATTTAAATCTTCCAAAAAAGCACTGCCAGGACGCATTTGGATGCAGCCTTTTCCCCAGAGAGTGTAAGCCATCCAAGTACCGCTGTGAGGAGAAGATATGGCAATAAAGCGCTGCACTCGGTTAATACCACCTAACCTTTGCAGGTAGTAGCGAGTTGCTAAACCGCCCATACTCAATCCTACTATATCTAAATGCTGTTCTGGCGCAAAGTTTTTGTCTATATAATCTGCTATTTGTTGGGCTAATTCGTCTATGCTGGCGTTGCCCCAATGGGGCGAGAGATTGAGAGTGTAGACTGACCATCCCAGTTGGGTGAGGTAGGCAGACATTTTGTAAAAAATTCCCGATTTTCTGAAGATTCCGTGAATTAGCAAGACTGGGTTCCGGCTAAAATTGCTATTCATTTTTAAGTGGGAATTTTATTTTCAATAGGTGCTTTGAGTTCTTCAACTAATGCGTTAATACTTAGGGGTTCGGTCACCATTTGGCGGTGCAGCAAAACGTTGACTTTAACTTCTTTACCTACTGGCATTTGGGAGCTGTTCGACGGTACAATCATTATGTCAAATGGCGTCCACATTGATGTAAAGTTTATGCGTTTGAGCAGGGTCACATCTTGATTTAAATCGCGCAGCAAGCCACTATCGGGCCGCATATCCAGGTATCCTGGTAGGCGTAGGGAATAGGCTGTGAGGGTGCCGTGGTGGGGGGAAGATAGGGTGATGAAACGCTGTACGCGGTTGATTCCTCCGAGTCGCTGGACGTAGTAGCGACTGACGATGCCGCCCATGCTGTAGCCTACTATGTCTAAAGGCTGTTCTGGATCGAAGGTTTCAGAGATGTAGTCTGCGAGTTGCTTGGCCAGTAAGTCGAGCCCGATGCTGCCGTCGTTGGGGGTGAGGTTGAGGCTGTGGACTGACCATCCGAGTTGGGTGAGGCGGGCGGACATTGTGTTGAAAATAAGCTTTGTGTCCCAGATGCCGTGTAGGAGGATGACGGGATTGCGATCGAGCGAACTGTTCATTTGGCGGGAAAATTGCTTGCTGATTACAGCATAGATTACTCCCCTAAAGAGTTTGACCCCTACTAGGACAGCTATGGAATCGGATCGAGGTACGATCGACAATTAGTGGAAATTGCTAACAAATTCTGAGATACTTTGTAAATAAGTGCAAAGCAGTGCGGGTATTTATACCTAAAGTTTTCTTTGATGAGGTAGCTTAAATTTAGCAAGATGTAAATTTTGATGAATAAATGTAGACAAAGGTTGCCATAGCTCGTAATCTAACTTTGTTGACAAGCTTGTACAAATTTCTCTAAAAGAACAAAAGGAGTAAGTCTAATGTTTGGTTTTATCAAAAATTTCTTCGGCGGTATTTTTGGCTTTTTCGGCAGACTGTTGGGCTTGAAAAAGTCTGAATATTTCCTAGATTTGGGCGAATCGGGAGCGAAGGAACCAGCAAAAGTTGCGCCTGCGAAGGCTGAGCCTGTTGCGATCGCACCGGCAAAAGTTGAGCCTGTTAAATCTGAAAAGTCTGAGAAATCAGAACCGGCTAAGAAGGCTAAGGTAGAGAAAAAGTCGAAGAAAGAAAACGAACCAGTCGCTAGCGTTCCTGCTAAGACTCCGGAACCCGCGAAGGTACCTGCCGCGGCAGCAACTAACGGGAAAGTGCCGAGTCAAGTTGAACCGAATCGGACTTTTGCTCCTAATAATTTAATGCCGACACCAACTGGAACTCGTCGGAGCCCGGGCCCCAGCATGAACAATTTCCGAGAAATGGCTCGTCAGGTGAAAACGAAGTAGGAAATTGGGAATTGATAATAGGGAATTGGGCATTGGATAATTCCCAATGCTGGCGTTAAAAAATTAAAAATGGGATTCCTGATTTTTAATTTTAACTCTTTGTTCTATTCCCTATTTTCTTGGTTTCTGAGGAAGGCTAATCCGCTGTATAGCTGAAAAGCTGAGTCCCAAGGAGTTTCGGATTTGCGCTCGACTTCTATATGAGATTCGATCTTGCTCAACATATTAGTGTAATCGAGCACTGTCTCGGCAAAGGGCGTAAATTCTGACCAAACTGTAACGTCAAGCTGGCGATCGAATATTTCTAGTAAGTTATTCCAGTTAATTCGGGTGGTACTTTGAGGAATTTGTTGAGAGTTTTTGACTTGCGATGTTTTGTTTTTCTGGTTCGGTGAAGTGGGGAGCTCGGCTGAAGCTTTGGTGAAGTCAACTCCTTGTTGAAATTGGTAACTTTGGTCGCAAATTCGCAGAATGCAGTTTCTGCTGGGAATGTGTAAGTCACAGATTTGAGCGTAATCTTGCCTGATTTCTCTGTGGCGAAATTGCTCCTTTCTGCGATTCGGGGAGTAGTCCATGACTTCGATGAACATCGGCAACAAGCCTTCTACTCTTTGGGTAACTTCTGACCAGTTAAATTCCATCGCACCGAGTCGATCGAATTTATCTTTGCAAACAACGGCTGGGGAAGAGAGAGACTGGAAGTGTTGCACTCGGAAGATTTGAATTTTTTGAATATCGCTTAGGGTTGCCCAAAATACGGGAATGCCGGCGTTGAGAAGTTCTTGACCATAAATTCGGAGTTCGGCGATGGAACCAGTTTTGTAAAGTCTCCAGCCGCGGCTTTGGATTTGCATCCGGGTTGTGTAGGCGTCGATTTTAAAGATTCTGCTGATATTTTGAATGGCGGCGGGTTTGTTTTCGGGACTCACTGGTTCGAGGATGAGGAGTCCGGGTTCGAGGTTGCTGGGGTCGTTTTTGGCGGTTTCTATGGCTTGTTGGCGGATGTTTTGTTGGGCGGTTTCAATCCGTTGAATAGCTTGGCGGGTCTGGGAGACGATTTTGGCGTTGGTGATGTCGCGGAGTATTTGTTTGTAGGTTGTTTGGGCTTTTTCGAGGTTGTTGGTGAGTTCGTAGTAGCGGGCGATATAGTATTGCACCCACGGATTTTCGGGGGATTCTTTTTGCAGTTGTTTGATGAGTTGGGCTGCTTGTTTGTAGTCTTTACCATCTAGGGCGGCTGCTATTTGGTTGATGTCTGTCATGGCGATTGCGGAAATGGCGTTGTTTCTATCTTGGCTGATGTTTGGTTGGTTCCGCCACTGGTTAACAACTTTCGCTGTTATGTTAGTGTGGGATTTTGGGCGGTTGGGAAAAATTAAGATTGGGATTTTAACCGCAGATGAACGCGGATGAACGCGGATGTGTAGAGATGGATGTTAAGGGGATGTGAAAAGAAATATAAGTTACAATTGGTTGGAATTTATGCTTAATTTGTAAGTACCTTTGCTTGTGCGATCACCCAAGACTGAAGAATTAACACTTAATGTATAATTCTTTGCTTGTGCGATCACCCAAGACTGAAGACACTATGCTGTGATTATTGGAGAGTTTTATGGCAAGTATCGCAGAGATTCCCAAACCCGGACAGCTTCTTGGGGGCTAATGTCCTTACAATTAGATAACTCTGGAGGCGCGGTATCTAAGAAAAGACGAGAACCCGCACCAGTAAATCTGTAAAATGGGCCTTTTCCCATCCAAGTTCCTATTAAAGTAGGGCCAGAAAGTCGATCATTTTTACGATATTTTAACACTGCGCCTTTGCCCAATATTGAATTGTTGACGGGATAGTCCCGTTCTAAGTCAGCCGATGGCATATCACCAATACCGCCACCGGTGGATTCAATAGCAAAGCAAGAGTTATTGGGGTTTCGATAGATAATTGCGTAGTTAGGGCAAAAACGGCGGACTCCTGAAGGACAAGGTTTAACTTGAACGCTAGCCACCTTAAACCCGGCGGGAACATAGCTAGGAATGGCAACTTTAACTCCGAGAGACTTAAGCTGATTTGTTTGTCTGTCAGATAGCTGAGCATTGGCTAGCAATTGATCTTGATTTGTCGATCGCTCAGCCGTTACAGATTGTATACTGGCGGTCGCTAGAATTGCTGTGATGATGGTGATGATTATGGGCGATCGGTTTTTCATGAATTATTCTCATGTTTTTGGTGGAGACTTTTTGCACCGATCGTATTTTATGATTCTTTAACCGCAGATTCACGCAGATTAACGCGGATGAAGGCCAAGGTAGAGGCGATTTGTTGATATTAGCACTTCTCAAAAGCCGCGCCCACCAACGATAAAGCAACAATCGGTGCAGTCACCGCCCTGAGAATTCTACTCCCCAAAGAAACAGGCTCAAAATCACATTCGATCGCCCTTTTCACCTCACCATCAGTCCATCCACCCTCCGGCCCAACAGCAATCACAATCGATAATTCTCCCCCTGCAGGGGGCGGGCACGGGGGCACCGCCCCTACAAAGGGGGGATCGAAACTACCAATCAAACAATCCCACAAATGCCGATTTTCCCCGCGAGCAACACAAATAAATCGATATTTTTGACCGCAATCTTTCACAGCAAATTCAAACGAAACAGGCTCTAAAATCGTCGGCACAATTTGACGTTCCGACTGTTCCGCCGCCTCCGCAGCAATTCTTTTCCACCGATCGACTTTCTGAGCACTTGGTTTGAGCAAAGTTCGATCGCTCGTCACCGGCACTATACTTGCCACCCCCAACTCCGTCGCCTGCCTCACAACCTCGTCAAACCCGTTTCCCTTGGGCAATGCCGCCATCAAAGTAACTTCCACGGGTAGCTCCCTGTTCACAGCAATCTCCTCTGCTATCGAGGCAAATAACCCGGTTTCCCGTACTTCTAGGACTGCTAACCACCAATGTCCTCGGCCGTCCATTGCAATAAATCGATCGCCCGCTTGCAAACGTAGCACTCGATTTAAATAATGCTGCTGTTCTCTAGTTAAGTCGATTTTGCGATCGCAAATTTGAGGGGCAGTAATTGCTAATCTTTGTAATTGAGGCATTGAATTTGGGATTGTTCGTTTTCTATTAGAGATTTTTTTATTTAACCGCAGAGAACGCAGAGAACGCAGAGGAAGAGAGGAGATAGGCAGGCGGGGTTTCAACCGATCAGAAATAATAAAGGCAAAGCATTTACAACCAGATTTATGTTAAAAATCCAAGGTTTTTTCTGCAAATGCTCTGCCCTTATATTATTTTTGCTTGAGGTTTATATGATGCGAGCAAAAATCGAAAATTGAAAATCGGCTTATGCTTCCTCCTTAATCTTCTTTAAATAAGTGGAAATCGCCTCTGTAGCTAGCTGCGTGATTGGCTTGCCCTGACGGGCTGCTTCTTCCTTGAGCTCGTTGTAGATTTCATCGCGGACGCTAATTCGACGGCGGACTTTGCCACCGCTAGCAGGGCCAGTCTCATTTGCATCGTCGTTACTAGACGTAACTTCTAATTCATTAATCTCAGTTGTCATCGAGTCAGCAGATTGGTAGTTGGTTACAAATTGACGGATAGATTCTAACCCGACGCGATCGCAAAAATTGCCAAAACTCTCGCTCAGTTGCCGTTTTTGTTTGAAATAAACAAAAATCGGCTCCAGAAAAGCTTCAAAATCCTTGACGTGCAGCTTTTCCTCAATTGGTTTTGCCAGCCGCGTTTGGTCGGGAGAACCGCCCAGCCAAATCTGGTAGGATTCCGGCGAACTCCCGACAAACCCCAATTCTGCCATATAAGGGCGGGCGCATCCATTTGGGCAACCAGTCATCCGCACCACCAAATGCTCGTCTTGTAAGCCAACTTTGGTCAAAAGTGCCCGAATCCGCTCTAAAATGCTCGGCATCACGCGCTCAGATTCGGTAATCGCTAACCCGCAAGTCGGCATTGCTGGACACGCCATCCCATAGCGCACTAAGGGGTCGATCGCAGTTTCCCGCTGAATGCCGCATCGATCGAGTATTCCCTGAATTTCTTGTTTGATATCCGGCGAAATATCGTAAATCAGCACGTTTTGGTGCGGCGTCGCCAGTATCGGCAAGTTGTGCTTCTGCACAATTTCCCGCAAAGCCGTTTTTAGCTGAAATGAACCTTCATCCTTGATCCGGCCATTGTCCACAGAAATGCCGACAAACAGCTTGCCGTCTCCTTGTTCGTGCCAGCCCAAGAAATCAAAATACTTCCACTCAGGCAGCGGTTTAAAGGCTTCTAGCGGCTTGCCAAAATATTCGGCTACTTTTTCGCGGAACCACTGTACACCTTTGTCGTTAATCAGGTACTTCAGCCGCGCGTGCCGTCTGTCTGTGCGATCGCCAAAATCTCTTTGCGTTGCTACAATTGCCTTGACCAAATCGTAAACATCATCCTTGGCAACATAGCAAATCTCATCCGCAACCCGCGCAAAAGTCTCTTCTTTGTTGTGAGTGCGGCCCAAACCGCCGCCAGCAAACACGTCAAAACCTTGCAATTCCCCAGCTTCATTGGTAATTACCACCAAGCTCAAATCCTGAGAGTACAAGTCAATTGAATTGTCTCCCGGCACGGTAACGGAGCACTTGAACTTGCGCGGCATATAATGGCTGCCGTAAATCGGTTCTTCTTTGTCGTCGCTAAAGATTGTGCCGTTGCCGTTTTTCTGTCTCGCGGCCTTCACTGCTGGGTCTTCCTCGGCCGAAACAGCTTTTTCGCCGTCCAACCAAAGTTCATAATAAGCACCGGTTTGCGGTGTCAGCAAATCGGCGACATTGTTAGCGTATTGCAGCGCATACTGGTATTCTGGGCGATTTTTGTATGGTGCTGGAGGTGCCATGATGTTGCGGTTCAAGTCGCCGCAAGCTCCCAAGGTTGACCCCATATTTTTAATAATTGAGGAAAACACTGCTTTAAGATTTTTTTTCAACACGCCGTGCAGTTGGAAACCTTGGCGCGTTGTGACGCGGAGCGTGTGGTTGCCGTATTCTTCAGATAGCTTGTCTAAAGCTAGGTATAATTGCGGCGGAGTGAACCCGCCGGGATTGCGGGTGCGGAGCATGAACTGATAATCTTTTTCTTGTCCTTTAACTCGATTGTCGCGGTTATCTTGCTGGTACGAGCCGTGAAATTTGAGAATCTGAAGCCCCTCTTCGGTGAAGTGGGTAGTTTCTTGTAACAGTTCAGTCGCAACGGGTTCTCGTAAATAGTTGCTGCGTTCTTTGAGACCTTCTGATTTAGAGGGCTTGCGCGCAACAGGGGTTGAAGTGGAAGATGTGATCATGGGAATGTATAGTGCCAGTTATAATTAGATACAGCCGATCGAATATTTCTTGAAATTTTGACACTTGACAAATTTGCACTTGACAAATCTCCTCAGAAATGCTGTGTCGGATATGTTGACAACTAGGTTAACAAGTCAGTTAACAAGTAAGTTAATAACGGTAATCCGGTAGGAATTCTGATGTTGTTCAATTGTAACACGATCGAGCTGGGGCTGGAAAATTGTAATTAAGAGTTTATACTTTCGATCGCTTAACTGCACGAAATTTTACAAATAATTAACCTCAACCTTTGAAACTATGTCACTGTATGACGAAGACACCTTTGTGGTGTTAGAAACAAACCAGCCAGAGCAGTTTTTGACTGCGGCGGAACTGTTAGAAAAGCTGAAAGCCTTGTTAACCGAGGAACACGAAGATTTGCCGCAGGACGTACACAAAATATCGGGCGTGGAAGCTCAAGCCAAATATTTAATTGATACTTATTGTGAATTAGATGTCGGGCCGGGAAAATTTTTGCAGTGGTACGCTGTGCGCTTGGAAAAGTAATTTTGGAAATAGGGCATTGGGCATCGCGCATTGGGCATCGGGCATGGAGAATTGTTTATTAGAACCAACAAGTAACAAATAGCAAATAACAACAAACAAATAATAAGCAACAACTAACTCATGCCCAATTCCCAATTCCCAATTCCCAATGGTTAATCTTCCAACTGTTGAACCGATGATACTTCAACTGCGGTAACATCGATCGTACCGGGAGGAGTCAAACGGCTAAAATGACCTTCCTCTATTTGCAGAGGTTCGCCGCAGTTGGCACACTGAAACTGAGTTTGATTTAAAGCTGTAAATTCGTATTGACAAACTGGACAATTGTCCTCAATTAAATTGCGTTTCAGCCACCACTGAAGCGCGAAAAATGCGACCACAGGCGTCAGCAACAAAAAAGCTACTACAATCAACACGGATTTAACTATCCAACCCAAACCAATTGACACCAACAAACACGCGATGCCCAGCAGTATCAGCCAATTGCTAATACGGGGTAGCTTGAAAGATATTTTGGGGGTGCCTTGGTTCACGGTGGTCTCCTTGGGTGTCTTTGCAGGTAGGCATAACTCTATCCTACTCAGAAATTCAGGCGGTCGATCGAGTTAATTTTCCCATTGTACACCCAGAAACCGCTCTCTACGGCATAAGTTTATCTGAGTCAGAGGGTTGAAAAATTCCTTGTAAGGATTGACAAAGGGATTCAAAACTAAATCTTGCCAGGGTTTGTTCCCTCAACCAGTGGCGATCGCACCTTTTATCCTCTCCTCGCAGCATTTCCACACAAGCAACCGCTACTGCTGCTGAATCTCGGTGGGGAACTCGCCATCCCAGTTTATCATCTTGCAGCGGATCGGCCGACCCGTCCGCGTCTCCCGCCAGGACGGGTATTCCGCAAGCCAGCGCTTCCAAATAAACTATACCGAACCCTTCCTGGGAGGGCATTACATAAGCATCGGCTAACTGGTAATGTGCTGCTAAATTTTCTGTCGGTACAAAACCCGCAAATATTACTCTTTCGGTAACTCCCAAATCATCAGCGAGTTTGGCTAATCTAGATCGATCGTCTCCGCGTCCAATAACTAAATATTTCACATTCGGAAAAGCTTTGGCTATTTGCGGCAAAGCTTGAATTGTGACATCGACGCCTTTGTAAATATCCGTCGATCGCAATCTGGCTACAGTCATCAATATTTTAGCGCCAACCAAATTGTACTGCTCTAATAAATCCTGTGGCTTCGGCCCAGTGGTAAATATATTTTCATCTACCGTACAAGGTACAATGTGGAATTTTTCGGGATTTAATTGGTTAATTTCGCAAGTGCGATCGCGCGTGTACCTGCTAATAGTCCAAATACTCTCAGCTTGTCTCATTGCTGTTTGATATTTGGGCGGAAGCGGTTCCCACACTTCCTTGCCGTAAGTTAAAATCGTGTAGGGAATTCCTAAAGGTTGGCACAGAATTTGAATTAGCGGTGCGAGTTTGATGTGACCGCAAAAAACCCGCTGCGGTCGTTTTTGCAGCAAGCGAGTTAGTAATACTGTAGCAAACTTAAGACGGCCAAACCAGGGATTCTCGGTTTGGATGTAATAAAATTTCAGATTTTTTGACTCGTAAGGATTGTTGCAGTCTTCCGAATCTCGCAACAGCAATACTTCAGCTTGCGGCGGCGAGTTTGTCCCTACGGTTATGGAAAGGTAAGCTTTGAAAAGGTCTTTAACGTAGGATTGAATGCCGCCTTCGCTGGCAAATATTTCTAGGAAACAGAACAGGTAATTTGTCGATCGCATCTCAGATTTACCCATTAACAGCGCAGCCAATTATTCCTGTAGAGTAACTTTGCAAAAAAGGGCGATCGCCATTATCCAGAGCTTTTAAACCATGTGATGATGACTGTAATTGCAGGTTTTACAGGCAAATATTTGACTCACCTACTCTCAGCGTTAGTTTTGAGCGACGCTCTGCTTTTTTACTAGCGCTTTTTAACTAGGTCTATGGGTGAGCGCGAGGCTTTGCTTTTAGTTTACTATAGTCTACCGTAATTGACTGTCAACTTAATGATTTTTTACAATATCCTACCCCAAGCAAAATTTAAGATTTATTGAGTTGAAGCGGGGCATCCGACCAGCCTGAAGATTAGCAAAGCGGTACCGCTTGAGGCGATCGCATCTTTAGTTCTTGGTAAAAGTATTGTCTATCGAAAGATAGATAACGAGCCTGTTTTTAACGGTTATCATCAGTAAACATAGAGAGTTAAATTCAATATGACTCGACCAGGTTTTAAAAGCAATTTCTGAAATAGTTTGTCGAAAATATTCTCCTAAAATTTTCTCATCCCTGGAAAATTTTAAATGCTCATAAAGCATTTAAAAAACTCAAGCATCGTTGATTTTGGGGGCAGGGAGGAGCGATACTGGATATTCGTATCTTTTCTGTTTGCAAAAGCAGTCTAACGAGCCGAGCCAGAAAGTTTTACGAGCCGAAAAGAAACAAGCTTTCGTACAATCATGTACGAAGAAAAGCCGGCAACCTAAAACATTAAGTATTCGAGCTTAAACCTGACGAAAGCTAATGTTAGGTTGGCAACGTCATATTTACGAGTGACTCTCTCCAAACGAGAATTCAGTGGAGTTTGAGGTGAAACGAGTAACGATCGCACTCAGTCTTTTTAGTCTACTCAGCAGCACTCTGGCAAGTTGCACAGCCACTTCCCAGAACGCTCAAAACGGCACACAACCAAGCAACTCCGAACTTTCATCAGTTGCTGTAGCAGTCCGCGACCTCGGCAATCCATTCTTCGTACAAGTTGGCAAGGGCGCTGAGGCCGCAGCCAAGAAAATCGGCGGTGCAAACGTGAGGACAACTCTCGTTTCCAGCGGCGACGATTTAAATCAGCAATTCAATCAAATCGAAAACTTTATTGCCTCTAATGTCGGCATGATTGTACTCAATGCGGCAGACACCAAAGGCATTGCCCCCGCTGTCGAAAAAGCCAAGCAAGCCGGAATTCCGATAATTGCAGTGGATACCGCCGCCGAGGGAGGCGTTGATGCCACAGTTACTTCAAATAACGTGCAAGCTGGCGAAGTAAGCTGTCAATATATAGCCGATCGCTTGAAAGGAAAAGGCAGCGTTGTGATTATCAACGGGCCTCCCGTCGCTTCAGTCGTCGAGCGAGTTCAGGGGTGCCAGAGTGTCTTCTCCAAATATCCCGATCTCAAAGTTCTTTCCAAAGATCAGAACGCAGAAGGCAGCCGCGATGGCGGATTGAGAGTGATGAGTGATGTCCTTACTTCCTTCCCAAAAATTGATGCTGTTTTTGCAATTAATGACCCCTGTGCCATTGGTGCAGAATTAGCAGCCAAACAGGCACAAAGAAGCGAGTTCTTTATTGTTGGAGTCGATGGTGCACCTGAAGCTTTAGATGCCCTCAAGCAAAACAACAGTCTCTTTGTGGCTACAGCAGCTCAAGATCCATTTCGCATGGCAGCCAAGGCAGTTGAAGTCGGGAACGACATTCGGAAAGGAAAAAAGCCAGCCAATCCAAACATTCTGATTCCAGTCGCGCTGATAACTCGCGAAAACGTTCATCAACATAAAGGCTGGACCAGCGAATAAATCAGAAATCGCGGGCAATCGAGTTGTTTGCGAAAATACTTCGTTTTAGTAGTCCTGCCGCTATTGCTAGGGGTAAGGTGCGCGGGCCGGCGCACCCTACAGATATATCTGCCATTAATTCCACAAATTGATGGAGCAAACCTCGACTTGTAATTGGCATAAAATTACGGTATTTGCGATGGTAAATAGCACTCAAGATTCAATTAAAACTAAGCCCGTTCTCGAAATGCAAGGTATTAAAAAAACCTTTAACGGTTTTATAGCCTTGCACGATGTAAATATCACCGTTTACCCGGGCGAAGTCCACGCCCTCATGGGGGAAAACGGCGCGGGTAAAAGTACGCTGATGAAAATTCTGGCGGGAGCCTACATAGCCGATGCAGGCGAAATCAGAATTGACGGCAAAGCTGTTAAGATGACCGACCCCGCTCAAGCCAGAAATTTAGGGATAGCGATTATTTATCAAGAACTCAATCTCGCCCCCAATCTGACAGTTGCTGAAAACATTTTTATGGGCAGCGAGCTGAAGAAAGGAGGTACATTTCTAGACCAAGATGAAATGCGGCGTAGGGCCGCTGAGGTATTAAAAAACCTCGATGCCAATTTTGAGGCTGGAGACCTGGTTTCGACACTTTCAATTGCTGAGCAGCAGCAAGTGGAAATAGCTAGGGCGCTCAAAGACAACAGCCGAATTTTAGTGATGGACGAGCCGACGGCCGCGCTTTCAGACCGGGAAACAGATAAGCTTTTTGAAGTGGTTCGCCGCTTGCGGAATGAGGGCATTGCTATTATTTATATCAGCCACAGAATGGCAGAAATTTATGCCCTTGCCGATCGCGTGAGCGTCATCCGAGATGGCGGGTATATTGGCTCTCTTGAAAAGCACGAAATTTCGGCAGAGCGCCTAGTGGAAATGATGGTGGGTCGTTCTTTACAGGATTTGTACGAAAACAAGCATCAAATAACACCGGGTGCAGTTGTTCTTGAGGTAACAAATTTAAGCGACGGCCACAAAAAAGTAAAGTCGGCCAGTTTTCAACTTCATGCGGGCGAAATTCTGGGTTTAGCGGGTTTAGTTGGCGCTGGCAGAACAGAACTTGCCCGCCTGATTTTTGGTGCCGATCGAAAGACAGGCGGTGAAGTTAAACTCGAAAATCGTCCCCTCAATCTCTCGACACCCAATGAAGCAATGGCAGCCGGAATTGCTTACGTGCCAGAAGATCGCAAGGCTCTCGGACTATTTTTGGAGGCAAGTTCGGGTGAAAATATCACCATGAATGTCCTCGATCGAGAAGCAAAAGCTGGCATTATCAACTCAAATTTTTTGTTGAAAATTGTCAATGATGCGATTAATAATTTGCAGATTCGCCTTGCAAGTCCGAGCATCAGAGCAATGGATCTTTCTGGGGGGAATCAGCAGAAGTTGCTGCTAGCGCGTTGGTTGGCTATCAACCCAAAGGTACTTTTGCTAGATGAACCGACGCGGGGTGTGGACATTGGCGCAAAAAGCGAAATTTATCGAATTATTAGCGATTTGGCAGCCAAAGGTGTAGCTATATTAATGATTTCCAGCGAACTGCCGGAAATTGTGGGAATGAGCGATCGCGTCTTAGTCATGCGAGCAGGAAGCCTCGTCGGTGAAGTAGGCGGATCGACTGGGGAAAAGATTACGCAAGAAAACATTATGGCTTATGCCACTGGTGCAAAAGAGGTAGTAAAATCATGAGTCAAACGCAAACAAAAACCAGCAGAAGTTCAGGGAGCGATCGGCAGAAAACAAGTAAAGCTCAAGCTTGGAAAAATTTCATCCAAGTTGCCGGTATCCTGCCGATTTTGGTGGCTATCTGTGTGATTTTTTCCCTGGTAACGCCCAACTTTCTTTCCGTAGGAAATTTTATCAATGTCATTCGGCAAGCATCGATCAATATTGTCCTTGCTACTGGCATGACTTTTGTGATTTTGACGGGCGGAATTGACCTTTCAGTCGGGTCAATTTTGGGCGTGACGGCAGTTGTCGGGGTGCTGGTTTCCTTAGTTCCAGGTCTGGGTTGGTTTGCCGTACCGGCTGCGTTAATAGCGGGAGTCTTTTTGGGATTACTTAACGGCTCGCTAATTGCCTATTTAGGTTTGCCTCCGTTCATCGTCACCCTCGGTTCTTACACTGCTTTGCGGGGAGTTGCTTATTTAGTAGCTAACGGCACTACAGTTATCAATAGAAATCTGAATTTTGCTTGGATAGGTAACAATTATGTCGGTCCAATTCCCTGGTTAGTTATTATCGCTTTCCTCGCAGTTCTAGCGAGTTGGTTTGTCTTGCGGCGGACTGTTCTAGGGAGGCATATTTATGCCGTGGGAGGCAACATTCGGGCAGCACGATTGACAGGTATTAAGGTGAGTCAGGTGCTGTTATTTGTCTATGGCGTGAGTGGGTTGCTTTCTGGTTTAGGTGGAATTATGAGCGCGTCGCGCCTCTACAGTGCGACGGGGATGTTGGGGCAAGGCTACGAATTAGATGCGATCGCTGCTGTAATTTTGGGAGGAACGAGTTTCACAGGTGGAATTGGCACTATTTGGGGTACTTTGCTGGGGGCTTTAATTATTGCCCTGCTCAACAATGGACTAACTCTCATGAACGTGTCTTTCTTCTGGCAGTTAGTTGTCAAAGGTCTGGTGATAATTATCGCAGTGACGATTGACAAAGTTCGCACCGGTTCAAGCGCAGCGTAATATTGCTAATTCGGTCGATCGGTTCCTTATGAGGAGCTTTGTCCTATGCACATTCAGCATTTTCTTCACCTGATTACTGCTTTTATACTGGGAACACCTGGTGTATTTCTACTAACATCATCCCCAAGTTTGGCCGCCCCAATTGATAGATTAGTTGCTCCTGAACCGTTAAATACCTTGGCAGAAAAACCCTTCGCGCAGGTGAATTCTGTCTCTCAACTCTCGGATGTAAAACCCACTGACTGGGCGTTTCAGGCGCTGCAATCTCTCGTAGAACGCTACGGCTGCATTGCGGGTTATCCCGACGGCACCTACAGAGGAAACCGCGCGATGACCCGGTACGAATTTGCAGCAGGATTGAATAGCTGTCTCGATCGAGTCAGCGAACTAATTGCCGCAGGAACAACCAACCTGATTACTCGGGAAGATTTAGCGATCGTCCAAAAACTGCAAGCAGAATTTGCCACTGAATTATCGGTGTTGCGGGGTCGAGTCGATACTCTCGATGCACGCACAGCAGAACTAGAAGCGAATCAGTTCTCGACTACGACGAAGCTGAATGCGGAAATTATCGTGGTGGTAACAGATACCTCCGGTAACAGTGTTGGGGACTCGCGCGATCGCACCAACACTATTGTTGCCAACCGCGGCCGATTAAATTTGGAAACCAGCTTCACCGGTCGCGATATGCTGAGAACCCGTTTGGAATTCGGCAACTTGGGCAGGATTGCCGATCAGACGGGTACAAATATGACGGCCTTGAACTTTGATGGCAATGTAGATAACACAATCACCGTCCCTCACGTATTATATGTAACGCCGCTGACCTCTAATCTGGCGCTGACCGTGGGCTCCACAGGTGTTGGGTATCCCGATATTACGGATTTGCTGACTCCTCCAACGATCGCCAGCGATAGTCAGGGAATTCCCTCGAAGTTCGGACAATACAATCCCCTCTACCGCCGGGGAGGTGGGGGTGGTGCTGTCAACTGGACGATCGTCAAAAACCTCACCCTGACTGTGGGCTATGTAGCCGGAAATGCCAATCTCTCGCAGTCAAGTAACGGTTTATTCAACGGTTCGTACAACGCTCTGGTTCAGCTTGCCTACCGGGGCGATCGCGGAGCAATTGGCGTAGCCTATTCTCGTACCTTTGCACCAAGCGGTAAAGCCGATCTCACAGGCGGTACGGGCAGTTTTCTGGCTGCGCGACCGTTTGGGGACAATATTGCTACATCCAGCGATTCTGTAGGCGTACAAGGATTCTACCGCCTTGCTCCCCGGTTGCAAGTTCACGGTTGGGGCGTTTATACTCGCGCCAATGCAGAAAATTCCGGTGTTAGCAGTGTTTCTGATGGTAGAGGTGGCGTGGTTTGGCTAAATGTTGACGGCGGCGATCGCGCCGATGTTGTGTATGCAGCGATCGGGATAAGTTTCCCAGATGTGGGAGGTGAAGGCAACCTACCCGGGATTTTGGTGGGTTTGCCAGGTCGCGTGACGAGCAGTAATGTGCGCCGCGAGCGAGATACTTCCTATCACATTGAAGCGTTCTATCGCTTTCAGGTCAACGACAACATTTCCATCACCCCTGCTGCTTCGGTCGTTGTTAATCCTGAGAATGACAGTCGCAACGAAACTCAATGGGTTTGGTTGCTCCGCACTGGCTTTAACTTTTAACCAGAAAGATATTTTAGTAACCTAGTCCTGGACGCAAAAACCCAGTTTCTTGACGTAATTGCCTCATTTGAGACGATAATCGCGAGAAACTGGGTTTTTTAGACTGATAGTGCGTCAAGGACTTCAAGTCCAGGCCACAACAAAAAACCCCTACCATCGCTGGCTGGGGTAGAAAATTATCAGGGTGCATCTACTAATGTGCTTACTATAGCATCTATTGTGGGGTGTCACCCCTGATTGGTGACAGCCAGGAAGATTTTTTAATGAGAATAAATTATACTTGAGGTTATAAAAGATTGAGAAAACTTGTATGTCCGAGCGGATTGTCGCTGTTAACCTAAGATAGGACAGACGCAGGAATCCTCAGAAACCCTGTTAATTCATAGATTTATGCTTGCCAAAGCCAAGATTTTCCAAGAAACCGGGTTTCTGAGCGCAAGTCCGATAAAATTTAAGATTTAGAATAAATCTGTGCTAGACCTCAAATTAATCCGAGAAAACCCGCAAGCCGTGCAAGAAAGCCTCAACCTGCGCGGAGGTAACTATGAAATCGAGCCGATTTTGCAATTAGACAAACAGCAGCGGGAGTTGGAAGGCAAGCGATCGCAACTGCAAGCCCGCAGCAACGAAATTGCCAAACTCATCGGTCAAAAAAGAAAATCGGGTTTACCCCTCGAATCTCCCGAAATTCAGGAACTGCAGGCAGAAGGCAACGCTGTCGGCACCGAGTCGAACGAATTGCAAGCACAGGAAAAAGAGCTAAAAGCTCAAATAGAAGCTTTATTGCTGCCGCTGCCAAACTTGCCGGGTTCCTCAACGCCGATCGGCAAAAATGAAGAGGAAAACGTCGAAATCCGGCGCTGGGGAGACGAATACATTCCCCAAAATCCCGATATTTTGCCGCACTGGGAAATCGGCGAAAAATTAGGGATTCTCAACTTTGAACGGGCCGTAAAAATCGCTCAGCCCCGCTTTGTGAGCTTAATTGGAGCTGGTGCAGCCCTGGAAAGAGCGATTATTCAATTCATGCTCGATCGCCACACAAAAGCTGGTTATGTAGAAGTGATTCCCCCACTTTTAGTTAACACTGAATCCCTCACTGCAACGGGTCAATTACCCAAATTTGCTGAAGAAAGTTTCAAGTGCGACCAAGATGATTTGTGGCTGATTCCTACTTCGGAAGTTCCCGTTGTCAATTTGTACAGAGGTGAAATTTTGACAGCAGAACAGTTGCCAATTTATCACTGTTCTTACACTCCTTGTTTTCGGCGCGAAGCTGGCAGTTACGGCAAAGATACGAGGGGATTAATTCGATTGCACCAATTTAATAAAGTTGAATTGGTAAAACTCGTGCATCCGAGTACCTCCGAGGCAGAGCACGAAAAGTTAGTGCAGGATGCTGAGGGAGTTTTGCAGGCGCTGAAATTGCCTTATCGGGCGATCGCACTATGTACCGGCGACTTAGGTTTCGCGGCAGCCAAAACCTACGATTTAGAGGTGTGGCTGCCATCTGCGGGCAAATACCGCGAGATTTCCAGTTGTTCCAACGTCGCAGATTTTCAGGCGCGGCGGGCAAATATTCGCTTTAAAGAAGCGGGTAAAAAAGGCACTCAATTCGTTCACGCCCTCAACGGTTCCGGTTTAGCTATAGGTCGCACAATGGCGGCTATTTTGGAGAATTACCAGCAGCCAGACGGAACTGTAAAAGTGCCGGAAGCCTTACAACCCTATTTGGGACGGGAAGTTTTATAAACAAGATGATTCGGCGATTAACTGGTTGCCCAGGCTCTGCCTGGGAACCGATGTACAGAGGCTCTGCCTCGCTTGCTTGCGAAAATTGGAGGCAGAGCCTGTGGATCTCCGTTACCAGGCTCTGCCTGGTAACGAGTAACGAGTAAAACTCTTGTGGTGTAGGCATCCTGCGTGCCCTTGGCTGGCTATTTACCAGATGTCTATTACAGTTTGAGCAACGCTTCTTTGATATTTAATGCTAAAAATCTATCCAATGCTAGATACATCCAATAAACAGATAATTGACTATCGCTGCTAGTCTTCTGAAATCCCAAAGCCAGGGACTGTTTTTCGTACATGGGGTGAATCATCAGGGTGTACAAGTCGCAAAGATTGGGAAAATCTTTTTGCATTTCGCTTAAAACTTTTTGTGAGTCTTCGAGAAAAGCAATGCGGTATTCTGACAAATACTGCGGATCTATCATCCAACTGCGGACAAATACTGACTGGCAATTTATATCTCCTGGTAGCGCCATATTGAAAGGATCGATGTCCGAAATAGAACTTAAATGAAGGCTTTTGCTAGGAGCGTTAAAAAAATTTACTTCAGATTCGCTAGCGGTGGGATAAAGTAAGTAAAACCCGACTGGATTGAGATTATCTGAGCGGCGCAAAACTCGCATTCCCTTTGAGTATTGAATGGCAAAAAGCCGGAGGATTTTAGCAATTTTGTGGGGAACGGTGTTAGTGTTGCGGTTCATCCAGTTGTAATTGGTGGCTAATAAATTGGCAACGGGAATCGCGTCGCACCGAGGGTTGAAATCATCTAATTGGAGTTGTATAGGCTTTTGAGGTTCGGCGGTCTCTAAAATTTCTGAAACTGGTTGAATTTGAATTGCCGTAGCGTTACCATCAAAGTGTTTTGCGATTAATCCGAGTGCTGCTAATTTATCTAACATCATTCCGGCGGCGCGATCGCTCCCGCGATCGGAATCGCAGTAAAATAGTTCGGCGGCTTCCCGGTGAGTGCACTGCACTTCTGTTGCTGGCAGTTCCAGTTTCGCCAGCGGCGGTTTGAGGCGGGGCTGGCTTTCCTGAAGCTGTTTCACCGATAAGTAAACCCAAAGCCTGATAAAGCATTCAGCCCTAGTGCGAGTTACGCCTACTCGTTTCATCAACAGCGAAACAGCCGTGCGGCGTTGAGAAGGAGAATACCAAGTATCTAGTTTTGCAATATCCATTTCAGTCACCAAGCAGTGAAGGAACTCTAGTTACATATTGGCTCAATTACAATAAACTTCACCCCGCTTCAGGTTACTTCTTGTCGCTGTTGCTCAACTTGCCTGATTTCCGGCGACTCTACAAGATAGCTGCTTGCTCCTTGCGCGTGCACTGCTTAACAAAGCACCATCAATTTTAGATATTTTCTGGCTTGATTTAACAAACCAACGAACCCGAGTAAATTAGCAACTTTAGAGGTTTACGCCATGCACAGTGCTTATATCAATCGGATTGGAAAATTTTTGCCGGGAGAACCAATTAATAATGATGAGATGGAAGAGTATCTCGGCAAAATTGCCTCGCGCCCTTCGAGAGTCAGGCAGCGAATTCTCAACAGCAACGGGATTCAACAGCGCTACTACGCGATCGACAAACAGCAGCAAACACTATATTCTAACAGCAAAATGGCAGCGTTTGCCGTCCGCGACGTGATTTCTCAGGCCAATCTGGAACCAGGGGCGATCGACTTATTGGCCTGCGCTACCACTTTACCAGATTTATTAGTACCGGGATTTGCCAGCACAGTACACGGGGAACTTTCCGAATTATCTCCCCTAGAAATAGTGTCAACTCAAGGAGTTTGCTGTGCCGGAGTTAGTGCTTTAAATTACGCCGCCTCTCAAATCGAACTCGGCAAAAAACAAACCGCCCTTGCCGTCGCTTCCGAATTTCCCTCGCGCCTGTTCAAAAGCACCAAGTTTGAAGCAAAGACTTCGGTACAAGCGGGAAAACCCCTGCCTTTCGATACAGAATTTCTGCGCTGGATGCTCTCCGACGGTGCGGGATCATTGTTGCTCCAAAACCATCCTAACGCGACAGGAATTAGTTTAAAAATAGAATGGATTGAACTCGTTTCTCACGCCAATGCTTATCCTGTTTGTATGTATTCAGGATTAGCAAACGAAACATCAACTAAAAGCTGGTTGGATTATTCCTCCTACCTCGATGCAGCCACAGCAGGAGCTTTTGACTTGCGGCAAAATATTCGATTGCTGGAAAATGTAATGAAATTAGGCGTTGAAGGTTGGCTGCGGTTGATTAAAGCCGGGAGAGTTTGTCCGCAGGAAATCGACTGGCTGCTGTGCCACTATTCGTCTCACTTTTTCCGGGCGCAAATTGTAGATATTCTGGAACAAGCAGGCTGCATGATTCCTGAAGAAAAATGGTTTACCAACTTATACACACGGGGAAATACAGGTTGTGCCTCGATTTATTTAATGTTAGAGGAATTGTTCAATTCTGGCAAGTTGCAGCCTGGACAGAAAATCTTTTGTTTTGTGCCAGAAAGCGGCCGCTTTACAACGGCATACATGATGTTAACTGCTGTGGAAAATACCAATAAATCTATGATTAGTCAAAGTTATAACTCCCTTGAGGTTCCCGAAGCTTCGCCTCTCGAAAGCGTTAAACCGGAACACCCCAACTCTCCGCAAGCTTATTTGTTCCGGGAGTTAGCATGGATTTGGCTGAAGTTCGATCGCGAAATTCGTTCCGTTCCTATTGTCCGCAAATTGTACCGAGGAGAGTTTACAATAGAAGATTATCAAGCTTTACTTTGCAATCTCCGGCCGCAAGTTGTAGAGGGATCTCGCTGGATTGCTCGTGCTGCTTCTAACATGAGTGACTTTCGCCTGCGATCGACTTTTATCGGCCACGCTCAAGACGAACACCGCGACTATCAAATGCTAGAACAAAATTATGTTTCTGTGGGCGGTGAATTGGCAAAAATTGTGGAATATGATAAGAATATTGGCAGCGAAGCACTATCAGCTTTTATCTTCCACCAAGCATCGCGGGAAAATCCGGTTGATTTAATTGGCAGTATGTTTATTATCGAAGGATTGGGCAATCGGTTGGCGGGAAAGTGGGCCAAACAAATTCAAGAAACTCTCGGTTTGCAAGATGAACAAGTATCGTTTTTAGCGTATCACGGATCTAATGACGAGTCGCATTTAGCCAAACTGGAAAATTTGATTAATGCCGAATGGATGACAGATGATATTGCCCGCCGCATTGTCAAAACCGCTCGCGTCACTGCTCGTTTATATTTGTTGCAACTGGAGGAAATTCGCTAATGCAAAGCCTGCAAAAACAAGATACCGAAAATCTCCCAGATGAGAGAAAAATTCCTTACGCTACCAAACCCTATAACCGCCGAGATCCGAATGTTTGGGATGTACTGTTTTGCGATCGATCTATTCCCGTCGATTTAGTGGCAAAAGCCTACATGATGCGGGATTTGCAAAGCTGGACTCGCAATTATTTGCTCATCCCGATCAAAGTAATTGCTAACTTGTTGCTGGCGGTAATTATGACTGTCAAGCGCCTGTTGCCCTTTCAATTTCGCGCTTACACTTTAATGCACAAATCGGCTGCATTTTTTCTGAATAACTTTGTCTCGCCCGAAGCTTGTTATTTAATAGTCCGGCACATCTGCGCCGGCTCCAACATTATCAACTTCTTGATTGACAACGGCCCCGACACCCAGATTGAAAAGTCAAAGCTTTATCCGCGCACAGTTAGCGATTTAGCTGACAATGCGTTTCTAGAACATGACTTAATTCTCTATAACTTTGTCTGGGATTACAACCAAGCAATGGTGACAAATCCTAACTGGTTGCAGTTGGTTAAAGAACGGGGAATTAATTATGATAGCATTCAACCAGTAGAAGTTGCCATAGATTTTGAAAAACGCAGATGGCTAAACATTCTGGATTTAGAATCGGCGATCGAATTGTTTAAAGTGTTTTATTCTCTGTGTTTGACTAGCGACGAATTTGCGCGAGCAGTGATGTCGCTTCAGTTAGATGAAAACTTCGGACTGTATGTCAGCGAGATTACCGGAAATTGCGACTGGAATCATGTAATTGTTAACCGCCATCCGCTAGCGCCAAACAGTCCCTTTAATGCGGCACGCGACTTGTTTTTGCACGGAATAATTTCGGAATATCTCTATCGGTATTTGGAACTTCAAAAAGAGATGATAAATGTTTCAAAGTAAGGTGCTTAGGTAAGTGCAAGGTAAGCACCTTACGAATATAAGTAGCGCGTCCAATAACTTTTTGCGTAAGTCCTGAAGTTTGAAAGAATGGTTGATTTTCAGGTATAAAATTAATAGGAAAACTCAAGCTGCTACTAGCTGTGCTTGTTCTGCTGCTTTGGGCAAAGTCTGATTTACCACAATCCACTTGCCTGTAATTGGGTCGCGGTAAGTAATAAACGGATTAGATTTTAAAGGTTGACTGCAAGGTTTAGCGGCCATTTCTACACACTCCCAATAAATGGTATTGAATAACTACTACAACACCATACCTTTAATAATCGGCTATTTTGCCTAAAATCCGCGTGATTTATACCTCAACAATAGGTGATATTTTAGGTATGTTTTGGTGACATAGAACACTGCCTAATGTGATTGAAAACTGGGTTGGCAGTGAGCAGTATCACCAAAAACCTTCCGTAAAAAAAATCTGCCTTCTGGTTTTTACCTTCTACCTTTAAGAGGGCCACTATTTTCAGTATACATCTGATATTATTAAGTAAGGTAAAGACGTTTATCAGAGATCCCCCTTAGAAACTTATGGTGCTATTTGGATTTGGCAAAAAGTCGAGCCTGCCCTCTCCCCAAGAGGCATTACCGGGACGGGCAGAGTCGATGTCGGTACCGGCAAGTCACTTTGTTAACGGCAATCCGCTCAAACCTCCCTTTCCAAACGGCATGGAGACTGCCTTGTTTGGCCTAGGCTGTTTTTGGGGAGCAGAACGCAAATTTTGGCAACAAAATGGAGTTTTTTCGACGGCTGTTGGCTACGCAGCCGGGATTACTCCGAATCCTACTTACAACGAAGTTTGCAGCGGGATGACGGGACATAATGAAGTAGTTCTGGTTGTGTTCGATCCGAAAGTAATTAGTTACGAAACGCTGCTGAAAGTTTTTTGGGAAAGTCACAATCCTACTCAAGGAATGCGTCAGGGCAATGATTCGGGTACTCAGTATCGATCGGGAATTTACACGTATTCAGCCAGCCAAATGCAGCTAGCTGAAGCTTCGCGAGATGCTTACCAGCACGCTCTGACACCTGCCGGTTACGGTAAGATTACCACTGAGATTATTGAGGCTCCTGAGTTTTATTACGCAGAAAGCTATCATCAGCAGTATCTTGCTAAAAACCCGAACGGTTATTGCGGTTTGGGGGGTACTAAGGTTTGTTTGCCTGCTATGTCTCAGGCTTAAAATTTGACCCAGCTTATGGATAGGGACACATAGTTCAGGACACAACATTGTTGTGTCCCTACAAAATAGATCAGGACACAACATTGTTGTGTCCCTAAACAAGAGGGCTTCTAGCCCGCCCAAAAAAGCGGAATATGTTAGTAGTTTAAAAAGAAGTAATAAATGCTGACTGCTGTTGTAATTATAAATCTACTAATATCTCTGGTTGGCTTTTATATCGCTGCGAAGGTGTGGAAAATCAGGCGGACGATCGCACGTTTGGAAATGCGGATCGAAGCTATGGAACGCAGCAGCAGCAAGGTTCTCAGCACGTCGCCGGATTTCCTTGGTAAAAGGCAGCAAGGTACCCGCCAAGTGCGACGGCGTTATCAACAACTGGAACTGCAACTGCAACAGGTTCAGCAACTTTTGGGATTGCTGGGTTTGGGACGGATGCTTTGGTCCAGGCGCGCTCGACCTTTGAGGTAAGGTATCCTAAAACTGTCGCCCCTGCTGACTCCGTAGGATTGTCAACAATATTTCTACCTTTGTAAAGGGCTGCGATCGGGCAAACGTGCCTAAAATTGGTGTATGGAGAGAAGTTATAAAAATGTCAACTAAACGTTCAGGATTATTTATTGGCGGTTTGCTTGTGGGTTCTGCGATCGGGGCCGTGACTGGGTTGCTGATAGCACCGCGACCGGGCAAGGAGACGCGGCAGATATTGAAAAAATCGGCCGATGCTTTGCCCGAGTTGGCGGAAGATTTATCGACTAGCGTGCAGTTGCAGGCCGATCGACTTTCTGAAACCGCAATCCGAAATTGGGACGAAACTTTGATTAGACTCAAAGAGGCGATCGCGGCAGGTTTGGAAGCGACTCAGCGGGAACGCCAAACCCTGTCGGAAAGTGAAGCTGAAGTGAGTCCCCCGTCGCGCCCTCCCATCCGCTAAATGACATGAAATCCCAAACCCCCAATCCCAGATTCAAGTGAGCGATCCCATATTTTGGCTAGGACTTTCGATTTTGCTAGTGGCAGTTAGCCTGACTGCTGTTTTAGTGACTTTAATACCTGCGGTGCAAGCGCTGGCCAGGGCGGCCCGCAGCGTGGAAAAGCTGGCTGACACGCTTTCTCGCGAATTTCCGCCCACTTTGGAGGCGATTCGGTTGACGGGGCTGGAAATTAGCGAGTTGACGGATGATGTCAGCGAGGGAGTACAAAGTGCGGGCGAGGTTGTCAAACAGGTCGATCGAAGTATTGGTAGCGCTAAAAAGCAGGCGCAAAACGTGCAGGTAACAACTCGCAGCGTGGTAACTGGGATTAAGGCTGCTTGGAAAACTTTAACTCGGAAGCCGCCCATGTCTGGGACAAATCGCCGATCGACAGATAGATTGTCGCCGAGTCAAAGAAGTGCGATTTCGCTGAGGGATTCGGGCTTGGAGGATAGGTATTCTGGGGTTTACGGTGCGGGTGCGAGCAATGGGGAATCGCCCAGGTTGAGGAATAGCGAGGGTTCTGGTTTGCCGGGGGATGCTGAAGAGTTTGAGCAAGTGCGATCAAACGATTCTTGATTGCACCCAATTCCTCATCATCCCCCTACAGCACACCCATCCCACCAGCAAGGATTCTTATCAATAAAATCCATCAAGGCATCATACTTAGGCGAACCCTTTTGTTCAACATACTCCAAAGCCCCCCAACTTCCCCACTTACTAAATGAACTCACGTCCACAAAGTGCATGAAAAGACTGCCTCCAGCTTGTTTCCAACTATTCAGTAATTGGGTGTACATATCATACATTTCTGGACGCCTATTTAATTCCATAAAAAACTTGGTCAGTTTTTCGTTATCCTGAACTCCTTCAATACCTACAATATGTTGACCCCCCTCGTAAACAAATAACTTGAGACCTTTCTTTTGAGCCACATCTAAGAAATACCTAAAGTCATTATCCACATCGGGTAAACTATCTTTGAACCCCGGCAGTAACCCGCCCTCTTTTAACTGCTTAAAAGCTTTGCCAAACCCGCCATCGGCGTCATTCAACCAAGATTCGACTGTGCTGACACTTTCTTTCCCGCCCAAGTTGCCACTAAAATATCCCGCTATAGCTACGGCATCAATCCCGTGTTGATAACAAGGTTTATTGCCCTCAGCTACCCAATAGGAACACTCTAAAGAATAAGTTTCTAACTCTCTCCAGGCTCTTTGAGTTCCTAACACGCAGACAACTCGATTCTTTTGATCCCCAAAGACGCCTTTCCATATATCGCACATTTGAGCACTACGCATTCCGTGCCATTGCATAAAAGCATCGCCTTTATCTCCCCACCTCGCTTTACCTTGTTTCAAAGCATAAGTTGCTTGTGGAAATGACCAATTCCAAACCTCATTAGAATACTCTACATAAACTTTCAGCTTTGGATCTAAACTATCTTTGACCATTTTAGCAAAGTTAGTCATATATTCATCCGTAGCCTGATGCGGCATATTAAACCAGGGTTCTTCTTGGACTTTATTAGATAAATTCACCATAACTTCTATGGGAACATTTCCTCTGTAAGCATAGGATACACTCTCTGGTTTAGGTCGGTTTGACCATTCTTTTTGTTCAGAACCATTTGTCCCCATCCAGTCCATAAAACGCAATACTCTAAAATTTTTAATCTTGTCTATAAACAGCGGATTAAATATTTCACCATTTTGATAAAGCTGTTCATCTTGCGAGTGAACAACTTTAATATTGCGGATATAGTTCCCTGTTTTCTTGGGATCGGTAGCAGTAATTATAATGTAGATGCCTCCGCCTTGTGTGGCATCTACATTAATGATATCCCTCCCAGGTTTCGACGCAGCCTCATCTTTTTTGGCATCAAAGCTATATTCGAGCGCACCTTCACCCTCATAAGTAACAATATATTGCCCTGAAGGATAGCGATTGGGGATTTCCCTAAGTAATAGCGTACTTACCCTAGTATATTTAGGAGCATCTTCGGGGGATGGAAGAGACTTTACCCACCCATTTTCATCAATATTTAAAAGATTATACTCCTCTGTATCCCATTCACCTTTACAGTTTGGTTGTCCGCTGACGCATTGAGTTATCCATTGTCTCGAAGATTTGAAAGCATCTAAAAAGGGTAATTGTGTGGAGTAGTCAGCAATACCATTAAGCCCAACTCCTAAAGAAGAGCGAGAATTTGATGTATTTTGTACATCTGCCCGCACAGCTACTGTGTTATCTACTTGCCGTACGGGTGTGGGAGCAATATTAGTTGTTAAAGCCCAACATCCGGGAATAAAAATGACAAAAATTAAGAAGCCCAGCACAAAACCCAGAGCTTTTTTGTTCGATCTGATACTTAATCGAGACATAAATTTGACTAATTTGATTGTTTTAGGTAAAATCGTAGCGAGTGAGGCAGTTTTAATTTTGATATTTTATCAAAAAGTTCCTTCTCAAACTATCAGCTATAAGATTATTAACATTTTTGTCTCTCAGTGGAGGGGCGAGATCCCTTTCTGTCCCCAAATGCGATCGCCCATCTAACCGTCTTTATCCAAATCTTCTTTTTTCGGAGTTTCTGAAGTTGAGGGGAATGTTAATTGGATGTTAATATCCATTGATATTGTACTTTGCTCCAGCCAACCTATATTAACTATCTTTATTAATGCTTCTGTAGGTACAGAATTATTTATTTTAAATTCAGGAGAAGACTGAGTTTTATATCCGGCTTCTTCTAGCCGATCGCAAATATTGCGCCAATTTCCTACAGGTTCGTTAGGTACATCTGCAAGTTTTTTAACATATTGGTATAAAGTTTTACATAAATAAACCTCTGCACTTTTGGAACTCTGAAACAGTTGGCGGGCGATTTCGGCGGGACTGCAACCGGAAAGCAATCCTCGCAGGTAGAGTTTTTCTGTTTCTGTTAGTCCCCTGCGCGATCGAGGAGAGATTTGCCGTTTAGCTTCTGCAAAAGCTTGGTACAGCCTTTCTAAGTCCCAGTGTTTGGCGGCTTCGGCAAATAAGTCTTCCTTTGAGGCCATTTTCGGGTGTGGTGAGATGTGGCTAACGATAGCATAACCTAAATTGCTAGCGTTTGTTAGTTGTTTGCTAACAATAGGTAGTCTAGTATTAAATTACCGACTCATCGTCTAAGTGCAAATACTTAGAAAAGCGGGAAAGTGCGATCGCGATATTTCAAATTTTGCCTGTTTAGTTAACTTTCGTTAGTCAAACAGTTAGTTTTTGTTCCTTACACTGAGGTATTCCAATGGCTAAAAGTGATGAAATAGCGAAAGCGGCAGGTTCCGCTGCTGCGGGTGCTGCTGCGGGTGCTGGTGTGGTAGCTGCTTCTGGTTTTACGGCAATTGGTGCTATTGGTGGAGGTGCTGGTATGGGTGCTGCTGCTGGGCCCGTTGGTGTAGCCGTAGGTGCGTTGGCTGGTTTGGCATTTTACGGGATCAGCAAGGCTTTTTCTGACGACTAAATATTGACTCGCGCCAGGGACTTCAGTTTGCACCATTGTCAATAACGGGCAAGATGCCCGTTCCACAAAGAGTGAATTTCTTGTGGGATGGGCCGGAGAGCCCGTCCGTTCCACAAAGAGTGAATTTCTTGTGGGATGGGCCGGAGAGCCCGTCCGTTCCACAAAGAGTGAATTTTTTGTGGGATGGGCCGGAGAGCCCGTCCGTAAAAGGCTTATTGAGAATGGTGCAATATCTCAGTTAAAACCGACTGGAAACGCTCAGGCAATTATCTTTGTGCCTGTTCTCATATTTTATTCAATCAAGATTATTAACTTATGTCTTCTCAAGAATTTCAAGCAGCATACACCAGCATTTACAGTACAGGCACTTTTCTATTACAATATCTCAAAGAATTCCGTGACGGACTCCGCATTCAGGGAGATGAAAGTCAAGGGCTACAAAGCATTGAAGATGAAATTAACAAAGCTTTAAAGGCTTTGCAAGATCAGAAGTATCAAGTAGCCGTCATAGCAGCAATGAAAGCTGGCAAAAGCACCTTCTTAAATTCTATCATCGGTGCTGATGTGCTGGCGAGTGAAACGGCCGCCTGTACCATCTGCCGTACAGATGTCCGACACATTAAACCGGGCGACACTCCTAAACTTTTAGAGTATCGAGAAGGACAAAAGAAACCAGTCATTCTTGTTGAGGGTGACGCTGGCCAAATTCAGCAAAAATTCCTGCTGCGTACCCGTGAAATCAGAGAACAAGGCAATCCTGATAACACCACACGCTTTGAGATAGAGCATCCGATTGAAGCAATTAGCCAATTATCTTCTCTCACAGGCTTTACCTTAGTTGATACTCCCGGCCCTAATGAGTGGGAGTCTGCAAACTTCAACATAAATGAACTGAAGCAGACAGCACTAGAAGCACTGCGAACCTGCAATGCCATTCTGTTTATTTTAAACTACGCTTCCTACAAAGATAATGCAGTTGCGGATTTGTTTAAGGATGTTGTTGAAAATCGTAAGGATTTTATAGCTGAGAACACGGGAAAAATTTACTTTATTTTGAATAAAGTTGACCAAAAAACAGAGAGAGACAAAGAAATTGCTGAGGTCATTAAAGATTTAGAGCGAGAGTTAGTTGGCTTTGGCTTTTGCAATCCAGTTATTTACCCTGCTAGTTCTCGACAAGGACTTTTAGCGAAACTGATTCAGCAAGAAAAAGCCACTGAAAGCGAAACCAAAGACTTTAAAAAATTCTTTAGTGCTAGGTATGCCACGGAAGATGAGGAAGGAAACCAGATTATTCCTGCACCCAAGAAAATTGCACCGCAAGCACTAGCAGATAGCGGTATCCTAACCATTCAAGAAACCGTCATTCAAAGGATTACGCAAAATTCTGGCTGGAATTTATTGAGTGAGGTGGTGGCAGAAATCGATAAAGCTGCTAAGGCAATTGAGGATACTCTGAATACAGAAATTAAAGGTTGGGAAATGGGGATTGAATCCCTCAAACAAAAAGTAGAAGAGTACAGGAAACGCTCAGAAAATGCGAGGAACCGAGTTGAATTAGTAGAAACAGCCGTCAAGCAACAAAAGCAAATACTAATTGAAGGATTTAGTCAAGGCATTGATAAATTTGCCGAGGGAGCTAAAAAGCAGATAGCCAGTGAGATAGATAAGATTGCAGGATCACGTTCCGCTAACTCTCCAAAGCCAAAAAAACTCAACAGACTCCTCAATTACCAGCGGCAAAATCTGACACTAAGGGTTTCGGACAAAGGGTGGGAGAACTTGGAGAAGAACTATTAGGATATATACCTGATTTTGGTAAGAGATTAGGCAAAGCATTCAATTTAACTGTACCTTTGTTGGATAAGCTGAGTGAATCTGTGCCTGAAATTTTCAATAGTTCTGTTTCTCAAGAGGCTGTTAAAAGTGAAAAATTAGAGCCGTACATTATCCGCTGTAAAACTAAGGCGGAAGCTGAAGAAATTGTTAAAACAATTAATAATTTTTGCGCGCCACATATTCAGAATTGGTGGATAGATACTCAGGATGGATTAGTTCGAGAGGGGACAAAGATTCGCGAAGAGTTGGCAAAAAAAATTCAAGAAGATATCCAAAAAATATCAGATGAACTATCTGATTATCTTGGTGATGCTTTAGCAGTGAAACTGAACATCAACCCGATTCAGTTTCCTAGTTTTGATTTTCCCGGAATTGATGCACGTATTAAAGATGTGCAATTAGCAGTGGTTGTAGGAACGAGAAGGGAAGAAACAGGTAAAAAGAGTCGTTGCTGTAACTCTGATGAAGTCTATTACGCTGATGTTGATATTACGGAAAGTCGTGACTTTTTTGATGTTGATTTACGACAGACCTTAGAGTCAGTAAATCGGAAAATAGATGAGCAGATATCTAGAAACCGACAACTTCTAGAGCGAGTTATTGATAAACAGATTTCTGCTGATTTCAGAAGTGCCGAAAAGCAAATCAATGATTACATTCACAGGTTTCAAAATGACTTCGATCGCGTTTTGAAGGAACGGGAAACGAAAGAAGCAGAAGCGCCGGAAATTCTAGCTCGTCTTGAGTATCAAAAAGCCAAGCTTATTGAGTACCTCAGTCAATTAAGTTCGATTCGGGAATCTCTCAATAGTTGGAAGCCAGTTAAGTAAAGTTAGAGAAAGTGCGATCGCCCTTTTCTTCCAAAAGTGCGATCGCACTTTCTCTAACTTCTATTCTCCTCACATTATTAAGCAACTGCAAGTTCATATTGCAGGACTAAAATTTCATCGGCTTTCAACATAGCCATAGCATATTCACTGCCTTGACTATCAGCAAACTCCACTAAATACTGACATTCCTTTCCCGTATCATACACTTCAACAATAGTTCCCACAAGTCCAACTGGCAAACTAGAAATAGATGCGTATTCTGGTTCCACTAGCGCTAATCGCGTATTTGAAATCGGCGTGAGAATCGCAACAGAATCCAAAACTCTCAAATGTTTTATCATAGTTTAATAAAATCTGAAATCCAACAACGGTTAGAATTAGTTGAAGTCATTTCCCAGAAGTACCTTCTTAAGCTTTATAGGGGCAGGTTTAGTTAGGAGCTACGCGATCGCAGCGAGTTTACCTCTTTCACGCACCCGCCCTCCCCACGCTAGGATTTACCCCTTACTTAGGCCTTAAGTTCGCGCCACTAAACTCCGAAGCAACTATCATCGACCCAATCCCCGCATCCGTAAATATTTCTTGCAGCAAAGCATGAGGAATTCGACCGTCAATAATGTGAGCACCCTTCACACCCTGAGCCAAACTCCGCACACAACAATTAACTTTTGGAATCATCCCCCCAGACACAACTCCCGACTCAACCAACTGTCTCGCTTCCTGAATATCTAACTTAGCAATCAGACTCTCTGGTTTGTGATAATCCTCCAAAATTCCCGCCGTATCAGTCATCAAAATCAACTTTTCTGCTCCCAAACCAGCCGCAATTTCCCCAGCCACCGTGTCAGCATTAATGTTGTAAGATTGACCGGTTTCATCGGCTGCCACGCTCGACACCACCGGAATATAACCGCTGTTCACCAAAGACTCCAAAATCTGAATTTTCACGCCACTGACTTCACCCACAAACCCAATTCCTTCCCGGCCATCTGGACGAGCTTGAATGAGATTGGCATCCTTGCCACACAGTCCCACGGCTTTGCCACCCGCTTGGTTGATTAACGAAACAATTTCCTTATTTACTTTCCCCACCAAAACCATTTCTACAACTTCCATTGTTGCCGCATCAGTCACCCGCAAACCATCCTTAAATTGCGGCTCAATACCCAATTTTTCCAGCCAAATATTAATTTCCGGGCCGCCGCCGTGAACCACAACCGGACGCATCCCCACGCAAGCTAGCAGCACAATATCCCGAACCACCTTGTCTTTGAGAGTGCTATCTTTCATCGCCGCACCGCCATATTTGACCACAATTGTGCGACCGGCAAAGTGTTGAATGTAAGGCAGTGCTTCGGACAGCACCTCTACTCGATTAGTGTCCGAATTCCTAACAAAATCGCTTTGTTTGAGCATGGGTAAATTACAAAAGACTAAAAACTTAATTCTAAACTTTAATGGCTAAAGCATATATCAACAGCCACAAAAATCACTTTTTCCCTTGAATTTATCTACGCGCAGGCTCGATCGCCCTTATTGAACCCAATCCTCAAAAACTTAATAGGTTTTTTTAATAACCTCATTTAAAATTATGTATTATAACTTATACATTTTTTGCTAAAGTCAAGAAATGTATAACTCCCTTGATTTACTTAACGTTTTATGTTAACTGCTGTCGCCCAAGACTCCGAAAACCTTCAGTACAAGCTACCATCAGAGGCTGACTCGTCCCCCCGGATGACGGTATTTTGCGATTTAGACGGGCCCATAGTCGATGTGTCCGATCGCTACTATGCCACCTATCAACAGGGATTAGCCGACACTCAAGCAGCTTATCTGGCTAGGGGAATCAACCTCAACATCCAAATCCTCAGCAAACAGCAGTTTTGGCAAATGAAACAAAACCGAGTACCCGATGCTGAAATCGCCAAAAGTTCCGGCTTGTCGGGAGAAGAAATTCACGTTTTTCTCGGATGCGTCAGTCAGCTTGTCAATCAACCAGACTTGTTGCACTTAGATCGTATCCAGCCAGGAGTGCAATGGGCGATCGCACTTCTGCACTCCCGTGGCGTGCGGCTGATTTTAGTCACCCTGCGGCCGAGAAATCAAGCCGTTCAACTGTTACAAAATTACGGTTTAGCCAGACTGTTTACCAGCATTCGCGGAACTCAGATGGCGGATGCCGCCTATCACAACTATACAGCCTTAAAAACTGAATTGTTGGCTGAAGTTGCAGAAGAATTTGAGTCATCCCTGGGTTCGGCTTGGATGATCGGAGATACAGAAGCAGACATCCTAGCAGGACAAGCATTAGGAATACCTACAATTGCCGTTACCTGCGGAATTCGCAGCCGCTATCAACTCCAAAAGCACCAGCCTAATTTCATTCTCAGCGACTTGATTATTGCCGTTCATCACTTATTAGGTTCCGGTCAACAAGTAATAGTAGAATGACGACAGTTAACAGTAATTAGTTAACAGTTAACTGTTGACTAAGGACTCATGGCTGATGACTAATGGCTGACTAAGACTTTTCTAAAGTCCTGGTCATTTCCCACAAGCGATTGAGCGGAAAATACATCACCGGAGCCCAAAGACTGCTAAGAATGGCAGAACACAAAGCCACTCGCTGGTGATAGCTCCAAATTTCCAGTAAAGCCCGATCGCCCATAGCAAAAAATTGTAGCCCCATCACCGTTTCCGCTACCACCGCCATCCCAAAAACAATTAACGCTATCGGAATCGGATCTCTCTCAACAATATCTGCCGGAATCGACCAGGTTTTCTGCAAAACAACTGTTAAGACTCCTACAACAACTAGACTGACAGCATGGGTGGGATGAGGAGCCGTCATCGCATCTTGAAGAAACCCCAAAACCAAGCCCATGCTAGCAGCTCCCCAAACTGTACGTTTCCGCTTAATACTCCAAGCTACCAACCAAATTAACAGCCAGTTCGGTCCAATTCCCAACAATTCCATTCCCGGCATCCGGGTGGGCAATATCAGTATGCACAGCATCACAGATAGAAATGTAACGGCGAAATTGAGAAATTGGCGCGATCGCGAAGACATCCGAGATAAAGCTTTCATTGTTGCTGTGATCCCTCAGATAGTGCAGAAGATTGACCCTCCGAGTTCGTCGGTTCGGCTTGCTTAGAGTGGGGGTAAACCACCGCCCACTCCAGAGCATTCATCGGTGCAGAGAACTCAACAACAGCTTCTGGAGCCGGAGTTTTATTCATATCCACCGAAACCACTTTTCCGACCGGCAAACCAGGAGGGAACAACTGACTGTAAGAAGAAGTTGAAACCACATCCCCAGGCTTGACATTGGGAACATTCTCAAAAAACTCCATCACAGCCTGATTTCCGCCTTTCCCGCGCATAAAACCCATGTGACGACTGCGGGTAATTCCCACACCCAATTGACTCGTAGCGTCGCTAACTAACAGCACCAAGCTAGTATTAGGAGTAACGCTGACAACCCTGCCTACTAAACCGCCGGGGCCCATCACAGTAAAATCTGTTTTAATGCCATCGTTACTGCCGCGCCCCAAGGTTACTTGCTGCCACCAGTGGTCGGCGCTGCGACCGACAACAGGAGCTACAATCCCTGTAGGTTTCTTAGCCGAAACGTAACCTAAAAGCTCTTTTAGCTTCTGATTTTGATTTTCTAATTCTAATAGCTGCGCTTGCAATTCTTGAGTACGCGCCGAGATGAGTTCCTCTTGCCCAGAGCCGTTGGCGTGAAACGGACGAGTCACCCAATTGTAAACTTCAAATACGGCAGCACCTTGTGTTTGTCGAACTCCCCAAGCGGCAGTTACAGCTAAACCTAAAAGAGCAATTTGCAGTCGCAGATCCCACCACTTTCGGAATGTATTTTTTAGCATAATTTCAGTAATCTAAAATTGTTATGTCAGGATTTTAGATTTGAGATTGCAGCCGTATTTCTAAATCCACAATCCCAAATTTTTTAACTACATATTGCGCGACGACTGCCCGCTAAAAACCCGTTCCAACTGTTTGTTTTCCAATACCCTACCAGTTCCCAAAACCACGCAGCACAGCGGATCTGCTGCCACGTGAGTGACAATTCCTGTTTCGTGACTGATCAGAGTATCTAAACCTTTCATCAGCGCGCCACCACCAGCCAGCATAATTCCCCTGTCAATAATATCTGCTGCTAATTCCGGAGGGGTGCGTTCCAAAGTACGCTTGACAGCTTCCACAATTACTGAAAGCGGTTCCGACATACTTTCGCGAATTTCTGGGCCTTTGATAGTAACAGTTCGCGGCAAACCAGACAGTAAGTGCAAGCCCCGCACTTCCATCATTACATCGTCATCCTCTGGAGTTGGATATGCAGAACCAACCTGAATCTTAATTTCTTCAGCAGTGCGTTCGCCAATGACCAAATTGTGAACTTTTTTCATGTATTGGACGATCGCCTCATTGAGTTCGTCGCCGGCTACCCGCACAGACTCACTGATCACCGTACCTTGCAAACTCAAAACCGCAACTTCCGTCGTACCTCCGCCGATATCTATAATCATATTGCCAGTCGCCTCAGCAACAGGCAGTCCAGCCCCGATCGCCGCAGCGATGGGTTCATCAATTAACCGTACTTCTCTAGCACCGGCCTGAGTCGCCGCCTCAATGACAGCACGCCTCTCGACTCCGGTGACACCGCTGGGGATGCCAATAATTATCCGCGGCGAAACTAAGCTTCGGCCTTCGTGAACTCTGCGGATAAAAGTCTTAAGCATCAGTTCCGCCGTATCGAAGTCTGCAATTACCCCATCGCGAAGCGGGCGCAGTGCTATGACATTCCCTGGCGTGCGCCCGAGCATTTTCTTGGCTTCTTCTCCAACAGCCAGCGCTATTTTTAAATCTTGGTCGATCGCCACTACAGAAGGTTCCTGCAGAACAATACCTTTGCCCGATACATAAACGAGCGTGTTAGCAGTACCGAGGTCGATACCCATATCTCTAGATAACGAAAATCGATTGAGAAGACCCACTGATTTGTACCCCCCCCAAAAACTAAAATACTATTGTGTGCAATAATGTTGTTACAAAAGTGTAACCGAGGTGGATTCTATTACGTTTTTCATCCTGAGTCTAGTCAGAAATGTACATTGTCGAGCTCAGGTTGAGCGCAGACTTGCCAATCATCCACCATCAATATGTTCTCCTAACTGGGTGTACAATCAGGATGAAGCCTCACAAGCGTTGTTCCCAGTTCAGTTTCGAGGCTAATGCGCGTGTGGACTGTTTAACTACATCACCGATCGACCACATTCCCAAAAAAGTTTATGAGTCTTAATGTTGTGACTTTAGTAGGCCGCGTCGGCGGCGACCCGGACGTGAAGTATTTTGAGTCGGGTACAGTTAAGTGTAATTTGACGCTGGCAGTGAACCGCAGAACCAAGAACAGCGATCAACCAGACTGGTTCAATCTGGAAATCTGGGGCAAAACAGCGCAGATTGCTGCTGACTACGTTCGCAAAGGCTCTCTAATTGGCGTAACAGGCTCTTTGAAGTTCGATCGCTGGCAAGACCGCAATACGGGTTCAAATCGCTCGAAGCCGATAATTAAGGTAGACCATTTAGACTTGCTCGGTTCCAAGCGCGACAACGAGTCGGGTATGTCGCAACACAACAGCGAATTCTAGTGTTTGGGGAATTGGGGAAGTAATATTTGTGAATTGGGTGGGTGCTTGTGACTTCAGAAAAGTTAGAAATTGTTCAAACTGAGTACCAAGCTGGGCAAGTAGCTTTTGAGAGTGGCCGGTATGCTCAAGCTGTGCAGAGTTTAGAAACAGCAACCGGTTTAGTCGATCGAAATTCCCGGTTGGGCGGCGAGGTGCAGATGTGGTTAGTCACAGCCTACGAAGCATCGGGCAATACAGAAAAGGCGGGTGAGCTTTGCCGCAAGCTCACCCGCCATCCCCGCCAAGAAACCCGCCAACAAGCAAAGCGCTTGCTGTTCATTCTCGAAGCTCCCAAACTCACTATCCCTCCTGAATGGATGGTGAAAATCCCTGATTTGGCAGCTTTAGATGAAAATCAATCAATCAGTTTTCAAGCCAATCCGAACGCTGATATCAAGTACGCTAAACCCAAGCCCGCCGTACCAGAGCCTGTAGATTTGAGTCAGGTTAATACGAAAGATAATAGGTTTATCTGGGTGGCGTTAATTGCGATCGGGCTAATTTTAGGCGGCTTATTTATTAGTTATTAATCATTTTTTCATTCCCACAAACTCTATCTCTAGGGTGCGCCGGGCGGCGCACCTTACCCCTACTGAGAGAAGTTAAGCAATGCCTTTTAGCAATTATAAAAGTATCAGCGCGGTCGCCAAAGAATTCCAAATTAATTACCTGCGGGATAATTTCATTGTCGAAACAGAATTTGCAGTCAGCGAAGTTTTTCGGAATGAATTAGAATTGATTTTCAATGAGGGAGTATTTGACAACTCGGAAATCGCCATTTGTGAAAATATCATTTATCCTGTATTAAAAGAAGTTTGGAAAAATTATCGAAGTAATTTTCTCCTTTGGAGCCACCAAACCTTAGTCTATAATGAGAATCTGTCAGGAATTCCAGATTATATATTGGCGAAGCGCTCCCCCCTTGGCACAGTAGTTTTTGACAAGCCCTATTTCATATTAGTTGAAGCCAAGAAAGAGAGCGCATTTGATGAAGGATGGGGGCAGTGTTTGGCAGAAATGATCGCCGTGCAGCGACTTAACAATCAACCAGAACAAACTATCTTTGGTATTGTTTCTAATGGGGCAATGTGGCAGTTTGGCAAGCTCAAATTAGAAAGGTTTACTCAAAATAAATTTTTCTATACAATTCAGGACTTAGAGCGACTCTTTGCAGCCGTTAACTATGTTTTTAAACAGTGTGAATTACAATTAGAGGAGAAGGAAGAAGGAAGGAACGACACTGATTTTGACACGGATACACGGATTAATTATCGAGCATGAGGCAGGAGTCAGAAGTTGAATAGCGATAATTGCTAAAATAAAAAAAAGACCAAACCAGAAAGGCGATTATTGTGAGCGATTCAACCATAGAACAGATTTTGAAATTGGCCTCTCAGCGCGCCGATGCGGCTGAAGTATACTACCTGTCAAGTCAAGACACCCCCATAGAATTTGAAAACAATCGTCTCAAATCCCTGCAAACCAAAGCCCTGCAAGGCGTTGCACTGCGACTGATTTACCAAGGCAAAATCGGTTTTGCTAGTTCCACAGATTTAACGCGGATAGACGATTTAGTAGATGCAGCGATTCAAACAGCCGAAATCGGCGACCCCGCAGAATTTGAACTCGCCTCCAACTTCCACCTAAAAGGCCCGGAAACCACCTACACTCCACCCACAACTCAAGAATTAGTCGAAAACGGCAAAAACCTCATCGAGCAAGTTCACGCTTACAATCCCGATATTATGGTAGATGTCGGCTTTCACGTCCGCAGCGGCAGAGTGAAAATTGCCACAACGCAAGACCTGTATGCCGAAAGAAGCAGCCCAATAGTCAGCGGCTCGATCGCGGGAAATTTGGTAAAGGGAGAAGACTTTATGCAAGCATACAGTTACGACGTAGCGCGCGATCGCCCCCTAGACACCGACAGCATCCTCCAATCACTCCTCGAAAAATACCGCCTCGCGGAACATTCAGCCACCATCAGCAGCGGTTCCTACCCAGTATTATTTACCCCCAATGCCGCCGCTAGCACCCTCGGCAGCCTATTTGATACCATCCTTTCAGGTCAAGCAGTAGTTCAAAAAGCCTCTCCCCTAGCCGACAAAATCGGCGAAACCTTATTTGACGAACGCTTTACCTTTTTTGAAGACCCCACTTTAGGCCCTTCTGCTTGTCCCTTTGACGACGAAGGTACACCCACCACCCGCAAAGTCTTGATAGACAAAGGTACTGTCACCGGATTTTATTGGGATCGCAGGTGGGCCGCTCGCGCCGGTGTAGAATCAACCGGGAACGGTTTTCGTGGCGGATTGTCTCGCCCAGGCCCGGATTTGACTAACTTTTGCATTTCCCCAGGAAATACCGCCACTCAAGACTTGATTGCTAGCATGGACGAAGGTCTAATAGTAGAGCAGGTTTTAGGAGCCGGTCAGTCCAATCAGTTAGCTGGAGAATTTTCTGTCAATTTGGACTTAGGCTATAAAGTAGAAAAAGGCAAAATTGTCGGCCGCGTCAAGAATACAATGGTGGCAGGCAGCATTTTTGAAGCCTTTAAAAATTTGGCAGATTTGAGCAGCGAAGCCGAATGGGTAGGCGGTGCAGCCTATTTGCCGAGTATACTGTTTCAACAGTTGGGTGTAGCTTCGAGGCAATAAGTTCAGTGCGGTTAATTCTAGGTGACGCTGATACTGTTGCTAGAAAAATCTTAGCACTCACCTCAAAAAAACCTGGTTTCTGCCACAAAGCATCTGTGAAATCGCCCTTCGGTAGCCCCTAAACCGGGTTTTTGGTATGCGGTTCGCAAGTCCAGACGTGGAAATAAAAACACATAAATACTGCCGACAATTCAACGCTTTGCTAATTCATGCAAATAGGGAAAAACAGGGAAAAAGGTACAATGAAAGAGCAAAATGTCAAGGATGGAACTCGGAAGAAGAAAAAGCAGTTTTTCTTTCTTTTACCTTTGGTTTTTTGCCTTTTAACTCTAGTGAGTGGATGCGTTCAGTACGATGTCGGGGTGAACTTTGAGAGTCAAACTCGTGGCGAAATCGTGCAGCACATAAAACTGGGGGAAAGGTTGACGAGCTTCAGCAGCGAAACTGTTGCAGAATGGTTGAAAAGCGTAGAACGCCGGGTGAGGTTGCTGGACGGAAAAACTAAACGGCTTTCCCCCACAGAAGTTCTAGTGAGGATTCCTTTCAATAATGGAGCCGAGTTGCAAGACAAGTTCAACCACTTTTACAATCCCGTCGCACCAACCACAAAATCTCGGGTCGCAAGTCCGCTAGAAACCGATTTGCCGAAGTTTGAATCTCACCTTAGTGTCAAGCAGAATAATTTGTTATTGGTGCTGCGAAATCGGTTGAGTTTGGAATTGGATTTGCGCTCTCTTTCACTGCTTTCTTCTAATGGCAGCCTGCTGCTGAGCCCGGGGGGACTTTTGGAGCTAGACTTTAGCTTGAACACGCCTTGGGGCGCCGAAAGTATTGAAACTGTTGCCGGTGCGCTGGTTCCCGAAACCTATCAGCAAGGAAAACAGTTAGTTTGGAAGCTCAAACCCGGAGAAGTTAACTATTTGGAGGCGATATTCTGGATTCCCAGTCCCGTAGGAATTGGGGCGCTGATTATTGCCTTATTTGTAGCGGCGGGCATTGCTTTGAAATATCAAATATTGCCAGCACTGGGAATCGGTAAGAAACCGCAAAACATCGGTCAAACCTAAAGAGGATATGTCCTAGAGGGGCGGGTTAACCAATATCTTCAATCCACTCTCAGAACTCCCATAAACCCGCCCCTCCCCGGATATTATGGTTAATTGACCCGATTTGATATTATCCAAAAAAACTGAGAACCTCTGTCAAAAAACAGTTGACAAATGGTAAATAATTTGCTTAATCTGACTTGATAATTAGGGACAGAGAAAATGCGATCGCTAAATTTCTTCTTCATCTTTCTGATTTGCTTGGCTCTAGTATTATTCAGCATCGAAAATACAGAGCCAGTCGCGATTCAAGTTATCAAAGGCGTCCAAGTTAAAGCTCCGCTGTGCGTCGAACTAATTGTAGCGACTGGATTAGGGGCCACACTAGCGTGGCTGTTCAGTCTGTGGTCGAGAATGCAGCGAACCCTCGCGTCGCGCCAACAACTCCGCCAAGTTCGGGAAAAAGAGCAGCGTATTCAGGAATTAGAACAAAATCTTGAACGCTATAAAGCCGAAGTAGAAGTCCAACAACCTTTGTTAGAAAGTGCAGAACCGATAAGTTTAGAAATAGCAGCCATTGAGGGTACAACTGCTGAAATCACCGCCACTTAACTTGATATGCTCTCTCGTTTTCGGAGAGAGAAAATCAAAAATCTAAGATCTAAAATATAAAATCTAAAATCGAATGGCCGTTTCCCGAGACCAAGATGGTTTAGAAACGATTTCCGAGGGGATCGCAATTTTAATTGACCTAGCCGAACGGGGAGAAATTGATCCTTGGGACGTTAAGGTAATTGAAGTGTTCGATCGATGTTTGAGCAAGCTTACGAACGCCTGCGATGCGGATCAGAGTAAGGATTTCTCCGATTTGTCCCACTCCGGCCAAGCGTTTTTGTACGCTTCCATGCTGGTTTTGCTCAAAGCAGAAAGTATCGTCCTCTCAGAACCCCCCGCGAATCCCGACTCGGCCGACGAGGCGGCACTCGAAGACGCAGAGCACTCAGGAGGGCGACACTTGCCCCAGCATTTGGAGCGGCAATTGCGCCGTCGCGGTGTAGCTCAACTACCGCAAAAACGCCCGGTAACTCTCCCAGAACTGATTGAGCAGTTGCAGCTAATGAAAGCAGCAATGGAGCAGACAGTTACCCCCCGGCGTCGCCCTACCTCAAAAATGCGATCGCAAGCAGCCCAGGCTATCTTTGAGCTAGCTCACCAAGAAAATTTGGTGGAAACTGCTAGTGAACTTGATCGGTTTCTGGCAGAACGGGGATCAGAAATTGACGAGGGTTGGCTGGACTTGGAACAACTGCTGGAACTTTGGCATGATAAGGATTTGCACTTCTCTGTCAACCCAGAACACCCGGTATCGACTGGGGAAGTTCACTTGCCAAATCATGACCGCGTGGGTATCTTTTGGGCGTTGTTGCTGCTTTCGGCTCAGTCTAAAGTAGAGTTGCTTCAAGAGGAGTTTTATCAAGACCTCAAAATCCGCGCGCTTTGAGCTTGCAGGGTATTAGGTTCTCGGGCGAAACTAATAACTTTGCCGCTGCGTCGGTTAAAATTCCAGACAGAACCTCGCTCGCCGACATTCTGTTGCTGAGTCTGGGATGCGGAGAGCGAGAGTTTGAAGTTATTGCTGGTTCCCGATACCTGGTTTCTTAAATCTAGGTAAATTCGGAATAAATGATTGATAGCCTGGTACGATGTCGCCTATAAACAGGTCAGGATTTTGCTGTGATCGATCGATTCGATCGCAACCGCTAGCATCTAATTGTTGAGTTTATATCAATTAACAGAGGGTTGAGGAAGTTAAGAATGAAAGCGATGATTCTGGCGGCCGGTAAAGGCACTCGCGTCCGTCCCATTACTCAGACAATACCCAAACCGATGATTCCCATCCTGCAAAAGCCAGTGATGGAGTTTTTGGTTGAATTGCTCCGACAGCACGGATTTGACCAGATTATGGTCAATGTTTCCCACTTGGCAGATGTGATTGAAAACTACTTCCGTGACGGTCAAAAATTTGGGGTACAAATTGCCTATTCTTTTGAAGGGCGAATTGAGGAGGGAGAACTTATTGGAGAGGCTCTGGGTTCGGCTGGTGGCATGAAGCGGATTCAGGACTTCTCGCCGTTTTTTGATGATACTTTTGTGGTGCTGTGCGGCGACGCTTTGATTGACTTGGACTTGACTGCTGCTGTGAAGTGGCACCGGGAAAAAGGGGCGATCGCTACTATTGTTATGAAATCGGTTCCCCGCGAGGAGGTTCCCAGTTACGGTGTCGTAGTTACGGACGAGTCTGGCAAAATTAAAGCTTTCCAAGAAAAACCTTCTGTAGAAGAAGCTCTGAGTACCGACATCAACACTGGTATTTATATTTTTGAACCGGAAATATTCAAATACATCCCTTCGGGCGAGGAGTACGATATCGGTTCGCAGTTATTCCCCGCGCTAGTAGCAGCAGGTGCGCCTTTTTACGGGATTAGCATGGACTTTGAGTGGGTAGATATCGGCAAAGTTCCTGATTATTGGCGGGCAATTCAGAGCGTGCTGCTCGGACAAGTTAAAAATGTTTCGATTCCGGGAATTGAAGTGCGCCCAGGCATTTACGCTGGTTTGAATGTAGCTGTCAACTGGGATAAGGTTGATATTACTGGGCCTGTTTACATTGGCGGGATGACGATCATTGAGGATGGAGCAAAAATTGTCGGCCCGACAATGATCGGCCCAAATTGTTGGCTTTGCAGTGGCGCGACTGTCGAAAACAGCGTGATTTTTGAGTATTCCCGTTTGGGCCCGGAGGTGCGGCTGGTTGACAAACTGGTGTTCGGGCGCTACTGCGTTGATAAAACCGGAGCTGCGATCGATTTGCAAGCGGCGGCTCTCGATTGGCTGATTACTGACGCTCGCCAAGTTTTACCGACTCAACACGGAGAAGAGCGGCGGGCGATCGCAGAAATTCTCCGTCCTGAATAATTGGTAATTGTTCAAGGTAAGGTGCGCTAGGCGCACCCTACTTCTACATTTATGATCTCAGCTTTTAATTGTGGTAATGTGCTTAGGTGGCACCCTACATTTTAAGACTGAAGATAAGTATATTGGCTGAGACTCCGTTCGTAATTTTGCAGCAAAAGTTGGGCCTCGGAAAGAGTAATTTTATTTTGCTGCAAAGCTGCTTCTGTCTGACGGCGGATGCTTTCCACCAAATTTTCTGCATCGTACTGTACGTAGCTGAGGACTTCTTTCATAGTGTCTCCTTTCACAACGTGTTCGATATGATAGCCAGAAGGTGTTAGCTGAATGTGAACTGCATTTGCATCGCCGAATAAGTTGTGAAGGTTGCCCATAATTTCTTGATAAGCACCTCCCAAAAATAGCGCCAAATAGTAAGGTTCTCCAGGTTTGAGAGTATGCAGTTCCAAAACCGACTTCACATCTCGCAAATCAATAAATTGGTCTATTTTGCCGTCGCTGTCGCAGGTGAGATCGGCTAAAATACCGCGCTGAGTTGGTTCTTCATCGAGTCGGTTAATTGGCATTATTGGGAACAATTGGTTAATTGCCCAACTGTCCGGTACTGACTGGAAAACAGATAAGTTGATGTAATAAATAGACGCCATCACCTTTTCTAAGTCTTCCAAATCGTCAGATACGTATTCTTTTTGCCGCGCGATCGCCTGTATCTTATCGCAGCAAGCCCAGTACAACTGTTCGGTTTTCGCCCGCTCCGCAATCCCCAAATAGCCTAAGTTAAATAAACTGACTGCTTCTTCCTTGAATTGGATAGCATCGTGATAAACTTCTTGGTAATTTTCGGGACTGATAGATTGGTAAATTTCGTAGAGATTGCGCGGAATTTGGTGCGCGTTTTCATCTACTGGTTCTGGTACTTCTCTGGGGACATCGCTAGTACCGAGTACGTCAAAAACTAACACTGATTGGTGAGAAGCGATCGCCCGCCCGCTTTCGCTAATGATAATTGGAACCGGGATTTTGCGCTCGTCGCAGGCATCTTTCACTCCCGCTACTACGTCGTTAGCGTAGTTTTGCATATTGTAGTTTTTGGAAGCGTGGAAGTTTGTTTTAGACCCGTCGTAGTCAACGCCGAGTCCACCGCCTACGTCCAAGTAGTTCATATTAGCTCCCAATTTAGCTAATTCTACATAAATGTGGCTGGCTTCTCGAATGGCGTCTTTGATGACACTAATTGAGGAAATTTGAGAGCCGATGTGGAAGTGCAATAACTGCAAACTATCGAGCATTCCAGCTTTTTCTAGTTCGGCGACTGCGCGAATAATTTCAGGAATTGTCAAGCCAAATTTTGCCCGATCGCCCGTGGAAACTCCCCAGCGACCAACGCCTTTGGTAGTGAGTTTTGCTCGCACTCCCAAAATCGGTTTAATTCCTAATGCTTTGCTGGCGGCGATTGCGAGTTCTACTTCCTCTATTTGCTCCAGCACAATTACGGAAGTTTGCCCTAGCCGCTGCGCCAAAATAGCAGTTTCTATGTATTCGCGGTCTTTGTAACCGTTGCAAATTAATAAAGCGCCTGGGTTTTTTAAGGTCGCCAAAGCTATCATTAATTCCGGTTTCGAGCCGGCTTCGAGCCCGAAGTGATGGGGTTGACCGAAACGCACCAAATCTTCAATTAATTGTCGGTGCTGGTTGCATTTAACTGGAAACACACCGCGATAGACATTTTTGTAGTTGTACCGAGCGATCGCTCTGGCAAAACACGAATTTAAGCGCTCGATCCGGTCTTCCAAAATATCAGAAAATCGAATCAGCAGGGGCAAAGCCAAATTTCGTTGTTTGAGGGATTCTACCAGTTCGCACAAGTCGAGGGAACCGCCGCGATCGCCCTTGGGAGACACTGTAACGTGGCCGGCTGCATTGATCGAAAAATACGGTTCGCCCCAACCTTGAATTCGGTAGAGTTTCTCACTATCTTCTATTGTCCAAGATGCTTGTGGCAGTTGAGCCGCCGTTACCAAAGCACTGTCTGGTGCCGCCAAACTCGTGACTGTTGGCGAGTGAGTCGATAGCGGATCGAGATCGGGGAAAGCAGCGGTGGCTGGGGAACTCATCTTATCGGAAACCTCTTTTAGGAGTGGTCAAATAGATAGTTTATCGCACATATCGGGTTTCCTGATGCAGTTAAAAATTCACTTTGGGTGTAGGGCTAGGCGATTTTAGATTTTAGACGCGAGATTTTAAAATTGACTCCACAGATGGATGAAGGTGGGGGATTCAACTAAAATCTAAACGGTGATTGCTCTCCACTACTCATGTTTTCAAGTAAGTATCCCTATGCAGGTGAACTCTGAAACTGGGTTTCAGAGTTCACCTGCGCCAAGAGTGTTGTCGGGCGATCAATCGCCCGACACACACTAACCAAAAATCACCTCCGGCGGCGCCATGTCAGCCCCCACGATCATTACCCCGTTACGGTTAGACTTCTTCAAACCCGGTTGAGGTGCTTTTTCTGGAGTCTTCTGAGCCGGTGCAACTGAGGCTGGCGGTGTCACCTGCATGGGAGGTACTGCCTGTGCTCCTGGCACCACGGGTTGCTGCGACAGCCAACCCAAACCCCCTACAGCCCCAGCCATCAAAGCGGTGTAGCCGATGTACAAATGCAGCGGACGCATTTGAAAGCCTTCGGCTGAGTCGGAATCGGAAACAGACACATACATACTGGGAATTGGGCTCGGAGCGGGTTTGGGCAAAGCATTCGCCATAGCGCTGCCGTCTAGTCCCAAGGCGTCGCCGAGTCTGCGGATAAAACCTCTAACGTAAATATCTTGGGGCAGTTTGTCGATTTCCCCATTTTCGATCGATTCGATGTGGTGCAGCGGCACGAGAGTTTGACTGTGGAGTTGCTGCAGGGATAGGGAGCGAATTTGCCGTCCCTTACGCAATTCTCCACCCAACTCCCGCAGGCACTCTTCTCGCTGTTGAACGGCTAAAGCTGCTTCTTCTTCCTTTGTGAGTTTTTTCGGCTTTTTGGGAAAACCGAACCCTGGGAAGGATTTTCCGGGGACGGTGACAGTTGCAGGTGCAGCCGACTCGACTTTAATTTCGTCTTGGGGCGCTTGTTTGCTGTCTTCAGAAGTGTTAGTGTCTCGATCGGAAATTTGAGTGTCGGACTCGGTTTGGGGGGGTGCTTCCACACTAGCGCTGCGCCAATAGAAGACAGGAACAGCTACTGGTGGCTCCAATTCTTTAAATTCTGTCACCGTCCCAATGCCGGGAGTTACAGCACCAAAACTCTCTTCGGCTACTTGCGGTTCAATTTTGTTTTGTTTGGGAAACCGATCAAAGGCGAGCTTGACGGCTTCTCTGCTAACTGCTCTAATTAAAATTTCGGCAGCGGAGGCTGCTTCGCCCAACATTGTTTGCAAGCTAGCGAGAGCCTGGCTATAGGTGTCGCTACAGAGGAGTTCAGCTTCTATTTGACCTAGGACAGAACGAAAACTTTCTTGAGAAATTTCAATAGTTGGGTGATCTGTCACCCCAAAATAAGCCTCGGGTTTCAGTGCCATGATATTCATGTTGTCTTGGTAGAAGGTATCTGAGTACGTTCTTCGACAGGTTGGCAGTGATTCCGGATGTCGGTTGGGGGAGAGTGGGAGTGTGAGGGAGAGTGAGAGAGTGAGAGAGTGGGAGAGTGGCAGAGGCGCAATTGCCACTTACCAATTGTCTATTGCTTGTGGATGCGATCGAGCAACCACAGAGCCCCGAAAATCCCGACAAAATGGGCAACAGTAGCGTGAGTATTGGCTAGTACCACAAATATATCTAGGGGCTGAATAAATCGACCCACATCGACTGCGGCACCGAACAAGGCTTGCGGCTGAGCTAGAGATTTGGCTAAGAGAGTGCCACTGATGGCTTCTGCGCCGATCAGCGTCAGCACCATTCCTGACAAGTTGCTCATCAGTGCCAGCCGCACCTCTTTGATGGTGTCTGCTTTTTTGGGGCGGACAGCGTTAGCGGGCGATCGCAGTTGTCTCGACAAGCGGGTGAAGCGGAAAGAGCGATATACGCTGTAAGCGAGTACGGCTAGCCCGCAAATAGCAAAAAATACGCCACCGCCGGTGCCGGCACTGGTTGAACCCGCAGCGGCGGTAGCGCTGGGGATGGCGAAGGGGATGGCAAAGAGCAAAATGATCGCCGCTACCACCGCTAGCACTAACTGTACCCAGAAGCAAACCCAGCCTGTTGTACGAAGGGCAAAGGCAACTCGCTGTGCGGCGATAGGAAGCTTATCGTTATCTAACTGATTAGTCATATTTTGAGCGGGTATAATTAAGTGGCTTTAGTTGGCTGCAGTTTTTTCTCTTCGGGGATGGTTGACGGCGGTTAACCCTCTTTATAATAGAAGTAGCAATGTTTAAGATTTGTAACTAACATTGGATTTCACATTTGAATAGCGTCGATCGCCAGGTACCCAAAGCAATGACACAACTACAACCCACCGTCACTCCCAAACTGGAACAGCCAAAGTTTGGCTTCAACAGCTACGCGGAACGCCTTAATGGTCGAGCCGCGATGATCGGTTTTTCTGTAACTTTAATTATCGAGTATGTCACAGGCCAGGGCTTGCTGTCCTGGTTAGGTCTCAACTAATTTTAGCAATGGCGCGGTCAGCCTTACACTTTGTCTTGACTCTTCCGGCAGCGGGTGTGAGTTCTGCGGACCGCGACAAATTCGGGAATTGATTAAAATATTAATTACAAACAAGCCCAGCGACTTCTCTGCCGAGAGAGATCTGTTCCCGAATGCAATAGCTGGCTTTTGGAGGTATATATGGGGTGGAATTTTGATTTGACAAGCTTGGCAATTTTGCCTCGCTCCCGTACAATTCCCCACAGGCGAGAAGATTAATTTAGGTGAAGCTAGTCTTTGAGCTAGAAATCCCGATCGTTCCGCCAACTCTAAGTTTTAGAGCTTGTAAATAAATATAGAACAGAGTAAAACCCAATGAATGCTTCGTGGACGCGACTTTTGAGGTCAGCTTACCGTAGAGAGCCAATTACCAGCTTTGTTGTGACAGTGGGCGTTGTCGATGCAGCCATCGGCAGCATCGGTGCGAGTGGCTCTTTATTGGCTTTTGGGCTGGGTACCGCTGGGGTGGCGATGGCTCTCCGCTGGTGGCAATTTTACCGCTCTGGAGCCGAACAACCCGCACCGGCTCCCGAATACTATCTTCCTCCTCAGTCTTCTAGACCTCAGTTGCCCGTGCTTAATGTGTCTAAAAAAAATCCTCCTTATTAAGATTACTGGGCAATGCTGACTGGGCGATGTGCCGATCGACTCCCTGGATCTGAGGCACTAAAAGATAGGGCAAGAAAGTCTTTCGATCTTGGATGCTTGGTTTATGAATATTTCTGTTGCCGAGAAACTGTACCAAATTGGCTCTGTAGCTGCCTGTAGTGGTTTGTCGGTCAAAACTGTTCGTTACTATGAGGAGATGGGCTTGCTGTCTCCTGCGGTAAAGCGCTCGCCCGCTGGCTATCGCTTGTTTGGCGAAACCGTATTCAACAGGTTGGCGTTTATTAAACGCTCTCAGGCTCTGGGTTTGAGCCTTCAGGAGATTAAGGATATTTTACAGGTTCGCGATCGGGGAGAGTTGCCTTGCTCTGAAGCGAAGCAGCATCTAACGGCTAAGGTAGAGGAAATTTCCGTGCAAATTGCAGCCTTAGAAACTTTGAAGGGGGAGTTGCAAGGCATTCTCAACTGCTGGCAAGAGCAACCCTCGCAGGCGAGCATTACTAGCACGATTTGTCCGAACATTCAGCGGGATTGAGCAGCGGAAAAATACAAAAAAAGGGAAGGAATTATCGGTTTCCTTCCCTTGATGGTTTTGTTGGTAGTTTTGTCGATCGTGTTGAGCTTTTAACTGTTTTCGCAGAGTTTGCTGTTGCTTTTTGAGTTGCCGAGCCCTGGCTGAGCCGCCTTTACCTTTGGAGTTTCTGCCCTCGCTGCGGGGAGACTCCCAACTTTTTAGTCTCATGTTTTTCATTGTTTGCACTACTTCTATAATACACCCCCACATTTTCACTGTCAAGTATTTTTTAGAGCGATGTTTGGTAGTATCAACTGTTGACTGATGGGGATTTGCTACAGACATAGGGATTATGCGCCCATTGCCTGTGGCTGGTTACGCCTACAGGCTTTTTGACAATTTGGGATGTAAGGGCGATCGCATGATTTAATCATACTTGTATGCTCAGTAATTAATTAATGAGTGGAATTAATTGCCAAATCACCCTTGACAGCAGGCACATTGCTAAACACTTGCCAGACACGCCACAAATGAGAAGACTGCTTAATAAAGGACGTGCTGCTCATATTTTTAACGATGAGGCTACTATGAATCAGGTAGCTCAAGCCATAATAGAAGATGGAGACTTTACAGGTACGATTCGGGGCTACGATCGTTATGGTAAGTTTTTTGCTGAATCAATTGGTTATAGAGTTGACCCGGATGGTAGCCGTCTTTTACTTTACTACGGAGAGATAAAAGTTGATGCAGAAAACCGATACCACGTTACGCCTCGAAGCCGATTTAGTGAAGAATAACTGGGAATTTACAGAGGTATGGATAGATCCAAATCTTTCACCGCCTTATCTTCTTTTGTTACTAAGTGACGCTGAGGGAAATTGTCGGATCTACAATCCGGCTGAGGGTTATAAAGTTGTGTTTTCTAGTAAGAGTTATGATGAGGCGCAGTATTGGCTTTTAGAGGATGAGTATGAACCCGTAGAAGGGCGGCTGAGTGTGTCGGAGTTAGTTTGAATAATTCATGTAGGGGCGATTCCCTACGGGATAGCTGCGCTTCACGCACTTTTTGACAAATTGGGAGATGAGGGGCGATCGCTATTTCATTACGATCGCGATCGACCCCTACAAGCTACAAAAACTCATCTACTGGGAAACCCGGTTATTCTCACTTATAAATTAGCTATAAACTCATCAGGTGTGACCTTTGCTTGCTTTAGAACACCGCTGAGAGTACCAATTTTTAACTCGCGGTGGAGTGGCACAACGCAAACAATTTCTCCGTCTGGAAGAGGCTTTTTAAGGACAACGTGGCTACCCGTTTGTCTGGCTTGATAAAAGTCTAAACGCTCTAGTACGCGAATTACTTCTAGGCTTGATATTCTGGGCAACCTAGGCATAGCTAACCTCTATGCTAGTTACAAACCTGGGAGTGATTTCGTCGGGTAAAGGACACTCTTCGAGATAGAGCCTTGTAGCTTCTTTGAGATTGGCGATCGCTTGTTCTATGGTTTCGCCTTGGTCAATTGTGCCGACTTCTGGACATTCGGCAATGTACATATCTTCTTCTTTGTAAATGATGACTGTGAAGCTTTTAGTTTTCATTATATTTTTGCTTTCAGCATCAGAGGTTGCTTAGTTTCTATTTCCTAGTTTATCTTGGATGTAATTTTTTTGCAAGTACAGCGGAAGAGGCGCGATTCCCTACGGGATAGCTGCGCTTCACGCACTTTGTGACAAGTTGGGACGTAAGGGCGATCGCCTTTTGGTTATTTCTAAATTGAAAAGCGATTGCTATATCATCAAAAAATGCGATTCGTCGCAGCCTATTTGCCTTCGCCGAATCGCCCCTTTCCTTAATGTTTATGAGCTATATCACTTTTGCTGAGTTGCATTTACTTACCTTGCTGGCAATTGGTTATCTACTTATTTTCAGTAGATTCTTCATTAGTAGTTAAAAAGTACACTGAAAATCAACGCGGGAAACAAGAGAGACAACAGGTTAAAACCTGTTGAGTCGGGTTTCATCCCCTCCATAAATCGCAGGGGTTTTCACCCTCCCACGTTATTTCCGATAGCGACAGGCTACCACCCAGCATAGCAGAATCCTCAACTGCTGATAAAGTCCGCTGCTGTCAAGCTCGCTGGTGTTAGAGGAACACGAGTAGTTGGCGATTTATCCACAAGTCCAATAATTCGACCAGTGGATTTAACTCGTAAAGCCAGATTTTGATCGGCACCAGCGCAGACGCCACAAAATGCATTCCAGGGTTCAAACTGCCTTTCCACGAAACGTGGATTCAACCCAGCAGTTTCAAATGTCAGGACTTCGATGTCAGCAAATGTCAGACCTTTTGGAAGTGCAATTTTGTCTTCCCCAGGGAAGAAGTCTTGCAGAAAATCTACTGTATTAGTAGCGACTTCATCTTGAAGGATAAACGTGTCTCGTCCAGCTCCTCCATTCAGAACATCAAAACCTAAATCTCCAGATAAAATGTCCGCACCGTCGCCACCCGATAGCTTGTCGTTATCACGCCCCCCAAACATTTGATCGTTGCCGCGTCCACCAATAAGGGTATCAGTGCCCGCATTCCCAAACAAAACGTCATCGTCAAGTCCACCGTCAAGAGTATCTGCATCTTTACCACCGTAGAGGGTATCGAACCCGCCCTCACCATCTAGTGTGTCACGACCCTGATTCCCGAACAGTTCATCATTGCCACCCAAGCCACGGATCCAGTCATTACCCCCCAAGCCGAACGTTCTGCGGCTGCCATCAGTATCACGAATGAAGTCATCATCCTCTGTGCCTTGTGCATCGGGAGTATTTGCAATATTGATGTTAGCCATTCCTTCTTAAAAATTGCTTAAATTTATTGCGTCCTGATTTTTTAGCATATGTGAAAAATATACTCAAATCAAATCAAATCAATAGGATTTAGTAGGCATTTTTTTACCTTTCCTGATTTCTTTCAGTTGGATAAAGTAGGATTTAGTTGCTAAAGTATCAAACGGTAGGATAAAGTAGGATCGCAATAGGCAAAACCCAAACCCTGACTCGACCTATGGACGTTGAAGAAGTCTTAAAAGTGGCTGACGATCTCGTATTCGCTAAGACAGAAAAACACCTCAACCATCTACAAGAAGGTATATTGCGAGGCACTTGGCAACGCCAGAAATACCCAGAAATTGCCAAAACTTGCTACCGTAGCGAAGCTCATGTCAAAAAAGTCGCAGCAAAATTATGGAAACTTCTATCAGAAACATTAGGTGAAGACATCAATCAATCTAACTTTGCATATACAGTGGAAAGATGGCAATTTTCGATAGTTTCATCACATTTTGGCGACAATGCACAAGTTGGTAAGTTTAAGGTTTGTGCAAACCATCCTGAATTCTTAGAAACCCCAAACTTAGAAAATAAAAATCAGGACACCTCTAGCAAAACTCAGCCCAAACAGCGATTAGACTTATCCGATGCACCAGAACCCAACCTATTCTATAACCGCACATCCGAACTCACCACCCTCGAAAACTGGATTTTAGGCCGCACCCGCCTCATCACCATTTTAAGCTTATCCGGTATTGGCAAAACCGCCCTTACTCTCCAACTAATCTCACAAATTCAACACGAATTCGATTACATCATCTGGCGAAGTCTCCGCAACTCTCCACCGCTGGCATCACTCCAAACCGACTTAATTAAATCCTGTAGGGGCGGTGTCCCCGTGCCCGTTCCCTATCCCGAAGAAAGGGCAACCACGGGGGGATTGCCCCTACTAAAATATTTACGATCACACCGCTGTCTCATCATCCTCGATGATATCCAAACCATCTTCAGCAGCCAACAACTCGCAGGAAATTACCAACCTGGATATGAAAATTACGGCGCATTCTTCAAACAAATAACAGAATCATCCCACAACAGTTGCTTAATCCTCCTGAGTTGGGAAAAACCCAGAGAAATCGCCGCCTTAGAAGGCGAAAACCGCCCCTGCAAATCTCTGCAACTCAACGGTTTAGGCGCGGAAGCACAAGAAATATTCAGAGAAAAAGGTTTAGCAGAACCGGAGAAATGGTCAGAACTAATCGACCTTTACCGAGGCAATCCCTTATGGTTAAATATAGTTGCCACATTGATTCAAGACTTATTCGGCGGTAGCGTTTCCGAATTCCTCTCCTATGATACCCTATTCTTAGGAGACTTAGAATCACTCCTGCACCAGCATTTCGATCGCCTAACCGCATCCGAACAACAGGCGATCGCATGGCTAGCCAATACCCCCGAACCTGCCGACATCTCAAAAATACCAGAAAACCTGCAACTATCACCGCCAGAACTCTTGAAAGTCATGCAATCTTTAGGACGACGGTCATTAGTTGAAACAGTCAAACAAAACGGGCGATCGCACTTTACGATCGCGCCAGTAATCAGAGAATATATAATCAACAAAACCCGACACAAAAACTGATAAATTTATCGCTCTGCTAAACTATAGCTAAGATAGTAAAAATTTATGGAGGTATGCTAAACTTTTGAATAGCCAAGATTTACAGAACCTAGCACTCACTCGACTTGAAGAAGTAGAAGTGCTGCTCAACAATCATAAATACTCAGGTGCTTACTACCTCAGCGGTTATGTCATCGAATGCGCTTTAAAGGCTTGCATTGCCAAGCAAACTCAGGAATTTGATTTTCCTGACAAGAAAACTGTTATGGACAGTTACACCCACGATTTAGAAAAGTTGGTTAAAGTTGCTAAACTTGATAAAGAGTTAAGGTCTCTCCTCGACGATCCTAATTTTTCAGTGGGATGGTTAGAGGTCAGAGACTGGTCAGAAGAAAGCCGCTATCAAATACATAGCCAACAAAAAGCCCTGGATATATACTTAGCAATTACTGACCCCACTCACGGAGTTTTACAATGGCTACAGCAACATTATTAAGTCACGAAATAGCAGAAGGTCAAAGACTAATAGACGCTCTAAATGCAGCAAATCTATCAGTTGATTCTGCTCTCTGGAACTACGCACCAGAACCAGAAACATGGCGGCTGATGCTCACTTCACCTCTGTACGATCGCGAAGGTTCGCTGAAAACTTATGGGGAAATTCTGTCAGTCTTTCGCGAAGTTAAACCTGAATTGAAAATCGATTGGACAGCCCTCGTAGCAGTAAGCCCAAAACATGACTTAATTGAGGGCTTACGTCAGATACAACAAGATTGGAATTTAGACTTATCAGGCAGAAGAATGACGAATGATCGGATTAATCAGACGTGGATCGAAGATGCTTACATTTATCAAATCAAGTGACTAGACTGTGAATAAAATGGGTTAAAATAGGTGCGATCGCTCTCCCTCTCACCTAACCTTTAGGATTACTATATTAATGAAAATCGCCACCTGGAACGTCAACTCAATCCGCACCCGCCTAGAACACGTTACTAGCTGGTTGCAAACAAACTCCCCAGACGTTCTCTGCCTCCAAGAAACCAAAGTTCCAGACAAAGACTTTCCCCTAGAACCCTTCACCAACCTCGGCTACAACTGCTACATTTCCGGTCAAAAATCCTACAACGGCGTCGCCATTTTTAGCCGATCGCCCCTAACGCAAATCAGCACCGGATTTGCCCCCCTTCTCGGCGACGAAGCCACAGGTATGTTTGACGAACAAAAACGCCTCATAGCGGGGATTATAGACGATATTTGCATTATTTGCGTATACGTTCCCAACGGTTCCGAAGTTGGCAGCGAGAAATATGAGTACAAGCTAAAGTGGCTCAAACTGCTGCAAGAATACCTCAAAATAGCACTAGATAAATCCCCCAAATTGTGTATTTGCGGCGACTTCAACATCGTCCCGGACGATCGAGATATCCACAATCCCAAAGCCAATGCTAACTCCGTCGGCTTGTCTGTCGCCGAGCGCCTCGCGCTAACAGAAATCATAGAATTAGGATTAAACGACCCCTTTCGCAAATTCACCACAGAAGGCGGTCATTATAGCTGGTGGGACTACCGCGCCGCCGCATTTCCCCGCAACAACGGCTGGAGAATCGACCACCATTATCTCAGCCCTCCCCTCTACGAACAAGCAAAAAACTGTACAATAGATACTGCTCCCAGAAAATTAATCAAACCCAGCGACCACGCCCCCGTAATTGTCGAAATTTGATTTATAAGTTATAAGGTTAATAACAATTAACATCTTGCCCCATTCTCAATAAGCCTTGGATGGGCGGACAGGATGCCCAACCCCCTACTCCCCACAAGAAAATTCACTCTTTGTGGAACCGGCATCTTGCCTACTATTGAGAAAAGTGCAATATGTAAGTAACAACCAACAACTAAAAATCATGTTCTTAGTAACCGGAGCAACAGGCGCACTAGGCCGCCGAATTGTACGAGAAATCAGACAGCAAGAGAAGCCTGTCCGCGCATTCGTTCGCCTCGCATCTCGCTACTCAGAACTAGAAAACCGAGGCGCCGAGATTTTTATCGGCGACTTAAAACAAGACAAAGATATTAAAAAAGCCTGCCAAGGAGTGCAATACATTATCAGCAGCCACGGCACCGGCGGCGACGTTCAAGCAGTTCACTACCGCGCTAACATAGAATTGATCGACTGCGCCAAAGAAGCGGGAGTGCAGCACTTTGTCTTTCTTTCGGTACTGGGAGTCGATCGCGGATACGAAGATTCAGCAGTATTTAAAGCCAAGCGAGAAGTAGAAAAATACCTGCAAAACAGTGGCTTGAATTATACAATCTTGCGGCCTGCTGGTTTTGCTTCCAGCTTGTTACCACTAGCAGAAAGATTTCGAGAAACCGGACTTTACCTGCTGATTGGCGACGGCAAAAACCGCACCTCTGTTGTCAGTACCGACGATTTGGCAAAGATTGCAGCAGACTCGCCAACAGTCGAAGGCGCCCGCAACCAAATTCTGCGAGTCGGTGGCCCGGATGTGCTGACAAGGGATGACATTCCCCGCATTTTTGCACGCTTATTCAAGCGCGAACCGATGGTAATCAACCCGCCGCTGATGGTGTTTGACGGTTTGAGAAATGCTTTGGGTTTATTGAATCCTCAAGCTCAAAAAGACTTAGGAACTTTGCGGGTATTGCTGGGTAACGAGTATTTCTGCACTCCCGAAGAAGTGCAAAACTTGGAATCAATCTACAGCATGAAAATGGAATCCTTAGAAATGTTTTTGCGACGCAATTTGAGCGTTTAAAATGCTAGTTATTCTCGTTACCAGGCTCTGCCTGGTAACGAGCAAATGTAGCGCCAAATCGCAAATGTAAACCATTTAAGCAGAAATAGGTACTGGTTCAGCACCAATATAGCTCGTAACTGCGATCGGCGGAGAAGTCGGCTTAGCAATCAAATAACCTTGAACAAAAGTTGCTCCCCGTTCTCGCACCCACTCAAACTCCTCCAAAGTTTCCACACCTTCAGCAACAGTTTTAATTTCTAATTGAGCAGCAATTTCTAACATCTTTTCCGTAATGAGAGCCTTATAATAATCTTGATGGACGTTGCGAATCAATTGCATATCCAACTTAATAAAATCTGGACGCAGTTGGTGCATCAAATTTAAATTAGAAGAACCGCTGCCAAAATCGTCCAGGGCAATTAAAAATCCCGCCTCTCGGTAAAACCTCAGAATATTAATTAAGTGATCCATATCAGGAGGGTGCTGAGATTCCGCCACTTCAAAAACAATATTGCTGTGAGGAATTCCCGCTTCATCAATAGCCTGTACTGTTCTCCGCAGACACGTAGCGGGATCGTAAACTGAAGTGGGAGAAAAATTAATAAAAAGTAGTTCTTTGATATCGTAAACATGGGCTTCGCGGATAGCGCGAGTCCGGGCTAAAACATCTAGTTGAAAAATTAGGCCTGCTGATTCTGCTTGGGCAAAAATCCGGCCCGGATAAATTAAGTTTCCTTGCTCGTCAATTCCTCGGAGTAGCGCTTCGTGGGCAAAAATTTTAGAAGTATCTGAGGTATAAACAATGGGCTGAAAATGTGTAGTAATGCGTTCTTCGGACAATAAATCTAACAGCCAATCAGAGTTACTCAAATTAATAAAATAGTCTAAGGAAGTGCTGCGATAAAAATCGCTAAGTTTTGGCTGTTCAACTTCGCGCATCCACAAAACTTTTGTCTCTTTCAACTCTTGAGTTGTCAGCACCGATGATGCTAGGGCCTTAAACTTTTCGTTTGCTATGCCCTCAAGCATAATGTACAAACACTTGCTCTCTTCTAACAGCCCGAATTCAAGTTTAGCCTTGGTCAGTGCAGAAATAACCTTATTCAACGTGTGTGATACTGGAAACCACAGGTATAGACCTCCCCTGCCCTCTATTTTTTCAGGTACTGTTTCGCAGCGAGAGCAGGAGCCGAAGGCTTTGCCACTTATTTGCATTGGAATATCCTCCGGTTTTTGGGTTAATTTTAGACAAGCTAACAATTAAGTTTTATTATAAGCTCATTCATCTATTAATTCATCTATCTCAAGATGTAAATCTTAATGAACTTGTATTTAAGAATTATTGCAGTATTTATACTTGCCTCCGGTTTCAAACCTTGCTCAAAGTTCTCAGCATTGAGCAAGTACCTGCGATTAAACACAGTCCCAAATCATCACAGAGGGAGAAGGCAAAGACTTGTTGTCTACTCTCTACTGCTGATCTGATTGTTTACGTTTTATTCTATAATTCCCTTTGGCAAAACAGTCGGTACAGTTGATTTTTTAGCAAAGGGGAATTAACACGCCCGTGAAGCGCAGCTATCCCGTAGGGAATCGCCCCAGAGACTAATTTATGCGTACCACAAATATACACACCCGGACGATCGCCCAAAACAAACTCAATTGCTGGGGCATATCCAATTTAATTTTATAATCGGGATGACAGGATTTGAACCTGCGACCCCCTCGTCCCGAACGAGGTGCGCTACCAAGCTGCGCTACATCCCGAAATTAGTCACTATATTTTAAGCTTATCACATTCAAGTGAAAATTTAGCAACCTCGTATATAATGATTTGTAAAACACTACTCAGGCGGAGACAGACGTGACAGTTAAGCCCCAGTGGTTGCGAGTTAAAGCCCCCCAGTGGGAGCGCGTCGGCAACGTCAAAGAAATTCTGCGCGATTTAGCCCTGAATACGGTTTGCGAGGAGGCGTCGTGTCCCAACATCGGCGAATGTTTCAACGCAGGTACTGCCACATTTTTGATTATGGGCCCGGCTTGTACCCGCGCCTGTCCTTACTGCGACATCGATTTTGAGAAAAAGCCCCAACCTTTAGATCCCACAGAACCCCAAAGATTGGCGCAAGCGGTACAGCGGCTCAAACTCAACCACGTCGTGATTACCTCTGTCAACCGGGACGATTTGCCGGATGGGGGCGCGTCTCAGTTTGTCGAGTGCATTCAAGCAGTGCGATCGGCGATGCCCGATACAACTATAGAAGTTTTGATTCCCGACTTGTGCGGCAACTGGCAGGCTTTAGAAATTATTCTCGCAGCCCGGCCAGAGGTACTCAACCACAATACCGAAACCGTAAAGCGACTTTACCGCAAGGTGCGACCGCAAGGAAAGTACGATCGCACCTTGGAACTATTGCAGCGAAGCCGCGAACTCGCACCTGGGGTTTACACCAAATCCGGCATCATGGTGGGGCTCGGAGAAACAGACGCCGAAATTCGGGAGGCGATGCAGGACTTACGGGCTGTCGGCTGCGATATTTTAACAGTTGGACAGTACCTGCAACCGACTCAAAAGCACTTGAACGTAGAAAACTTTGTGCCTCCGGAACAGTTTGATGCTTGGAGAAAGTTTGGCGAATCTTTGGGATTCTTGCAAGTTGTTGCTTCTCCCTTAACTCGCAGTTCCTATCACGCCGAACAGGTGAGGGAACTGATGAAACTTTACCCACGCTAGCAATTTTAATTTGAGTTGACTCGCGCCCAATCGCACCATTCTCACTAAAACCCGATCAACCCGGTAACAGCAAGGAAAAACTTGCGCTTGATATGCAGGCCCAGGGCAAAAAACCCGGTTTCAGATGCTGGTGTTAGGGGCGTGATGTTAAGCCCGAAGCAGCAGGCAACAGCACAACAATTATCGGTCGATCGTCGCCTCAAAGTCGCGACTTACGCAAAAGAGATCCAGAAACCGGGTTTCTTCCTCAAACTTCTAGGTTTTAATCCAGAAATTTGAGGAAGAAACCCGGTTTTTGCGTCAGCTAATAACTCGGTACTGGGGACTCTAGCAACTCTGAAACCCTTATTCTGTAATGGATTAAACTTCTGCGCTCACTGCAGCGTATTTAATCAAGAGCGCCGAGTTATATAAAGTTTTATTAAAAAAATGGCTAATTTTCCGAAGTGATCGGGAACCAGCTTATCGGTGATGAAGATTAACTTAACTTCTGACTAACGTCACTTGTTTCTAGCCAGTCACTATCTATACTAGCTACATAAACAAAGAAGTACAACACACTTTTCGGGCCTTCAACCTGTTACATCAGAAAGTTCTTAGCGTTTTCCAGAATCTTGGTAAAACAAGTGGGGCAGCAAAAGTTCGATCAAACAACAGCAGAAAAGTCAGGAAAGTTAGTAAAGAAACACAAAGCGGTGATGCTTCGTCTTAACCAACTGGGCATCTTAATTATAAATAACCGCTAAGCGTAGCATCTTTTCACCCGGAGCAACTGAGAAAATCACTATGCCAGCCACCTCTTTTTACGCTGAAGCTGAATTCGACGAACAACTGCGAGTCAATCCCTTGCAAGGTGATGTGTTGGATGAAGATGCTGAAGAAGCTGGAGACGAACTGCTCGACCAAGACCCAGCAGAGACAGAAGATGCAGACCCAGCAGCCAAATTGCAAAAAAATGCCAGCCGTCGCACTACAGATTTAGTGCGCCTGTACCTCCAAGAAATAGGTCGGGTTCGTCTCTTGGGTAGAGACGAAGAAGTCTCGGAAGCTCAAAAAGTTCAGCGCTATATCAAATTGCTGGAATTACGCAACACCGTCGCCTCCCAGGAAGAAGGACTAATTGGACGCTTCGTGCATTTAATTGAAGTGCGCGATCGCTTAGCAGCACAGTTGGGACATAAACCTTCCCTGGAACGCTGGGCATTAACTGCCGGCGTCGATGACGTGCCAGAACTCAAGCGAATTATGTCCGAAGGCAAGCGCCACTGGGCAGAGTTAGCAGAGATGACAGTCGAGACGATCGAAAGAATTCAAGCTGAAGGCGTCGAAGCTAAAGACCACATGATTAAGGCGAACCTGCGCCTGGTGGTTTCGGTGGCGAAAAAATATCAAAATCGCGGTTTAGAATTGCTCGACTTAATACAAGAAGGTACTCTCGGACTGGAGCGAGCTGTAGAAAAGTTTGACCCGACGCGGGGCTATCGGTTTAGCACCTATGCCTACTGGTGGATTCGGCAGGGAATTACGCGGGCGATCGCCACTCAAAGCCGCACCATTCGCCTCCCCGTCCACATCACCGAAAAACTTAACAAAATCAAAAAAGCCCAGCGCAAAATTTCTCAAGAAAAAGGTCGGACAGCTACGATCGAAGATATCGCTGTCGAGTTGGACATGACGGCGCCCCAAGTCCGAGAAGTTTTGCTGCGAGTTCCCCGTTCTGTTTCTTTGGAAACTAAAGTGGGCAACGAAAAAGATACAGAGTTGGGCGACTTGCTCGAAACCGACAGCATCTCCCCAGAAGAAATGCTGATGCGAGAAGCTCTGCACCGGGACTTACAGCAACTGCTGGCAGATTTGACCAGCCGGGAGCGAGATGTAATTTTGATGCGCTTTGGTTTGGGCGACGGACACCCCTATTCGCTGGCAGAAATCGGTCGCGCCCTCGACTTGTCCCGCGAGCGAGTCCGCCAAATTGAAGCCAAAGCTTTGCAAAAACTCCGCCAACCCAAGCGTCGCAACCGCGTGCGCGACTATCTGGAGTCTCTGACTTAAATTGGGACGGTCAGTCAGCGCGATTAATCAGGGAGCAAGGCATTTGGCACTTGTGCAGAAGGCATGAGGCATTCGGCAGAAGTAACAATATTTACTTCTAAACAACTTCTCTGTCCTCTGCAGCAAGTCATCAAGCTTGTTAAAAGTAAAAAAATATCAAAAACCAAATTTTTTCCTCAATCTTTTTTCAATAAGCTGCGATATTTGCAAAATATCTTGATCGTTGTGTATTATTGTCAATAGGCAGACTTTCTTGAGAGGGTCACAATGGCACTTTACACCGCGTCTTCATTCAAATCCGAACTCAATGACAAAGGCTGGCGGATGACTCCCCAACGGGAAACCATCTTGCACGTTTTTCAGAACCTCCCCAAAGGCAATCACCTGAGTGCGGAGGATTTGTACACTTTGTTAAAAAATCGCGGAGAAAACATTAGCTTGTCCACCATTTACCGAACTTTAAAGTTAATGGCAAGGATGAGCCTCCTCCGCGAACTCGAACTAGCAGAAGGTCACAAACACTATGAAATAAACCAGCCTTACCCGCATCACCACCACCACCTAGTCTGTGTTCAGTGCAACAGAACGATCGAATTTAACAACGATTCGATTTTGAAAATTGGCATGAAGCAAGCTGAAAAGTCTGGGTTGCACCTGCTAGACTGCCAGCTAACCATTCATACGGTGTGCCACGAAGCTTTGCGGATGGGATGGCCGTCTTTGGTTTCCAGCAATTGGTCTTGTCCGAGGTCGATCGCCCAGCACGGCAGCAGCGCCCCGGATTCAATCGAGTGAACGTAGCCTATTTTCGCATTTCAAGTACGGATTGTTACAAGTTTTAACAAAGATTGGTAGCCCAAGTGCGATCACAGTTACGCGGAAACCGGGTTTCTTCAGAAAAATACATCATTTCAGGAATGAGTCGGAAACCAGAAACCCGATTTCTTTGATGTAGCGTCCGCAAGCCTGGGGCTAAAAAGTTTGGCTTAACAAATCGTCGCTGCTGACCCCGTAACTGCGCTGAGCTCGATCGAGGGCGTCTCTCGTCGGAGTATCTAAAACTCCGCCGATGGGGCCTGTGTAAAAGCCGAGGTCTTGCAGCCGCCTTTGTAATTGCTGAATGCTCGATCGAGAGTTGAAACTGCTGCTAATTGGAACAGCAGGAACAGCTACCCGCCCAGCTAATCCATTTTGGAGGGCAGCCAAAGTCGCCGGAGTGGCAATACCCGTCGCCGGTGACAAATTGCGTTCCTGCTGAAACGACAGCACCGCAAACTCGGTCTCGGCTCCAAATACTCCGTTCACCGGGCCGGGGTTTTTGCCCAGACTTCTGAGCGAAGACTGAAGTTGTCGGACAGCAGGCCCAGTATCGCCCCGTCGCAGACCAGTGGCGATTTGTGGCACAGGCGCTGCTGCCTGCCTGTTGCCTTGCCGCAAAGCCGATCGAGTGCTGCGATCGACTCTTCCAGTCCCGAACAGTCCGCTATCCCTCTGAAAGCGGATCAAAGCTGCCTGAGTTGGTCGATCGAACCAACCGTGAATCTGGCTCCTGTAATAACCCAATTCTTGCAGCCGCCGCTGCACAAATTCTACTTGTCGGCCTCTGTCGCCCAACTCCAGAAAATCTCCGGCATTACTCTGTTGGTCATCTTCCTCAGTCCATGAGGTAATTTCAGCTTGCCTCATCTGGGCATCGATAGCAGTCAAAGTAGCAGTGTCAGCGCAGCCGTCAGAAACCAGATTGTAATCTTGCTGAAAACGAGTCACAGCGTAGAGAGTGCGTTCGCGGAACTTGCCGTCAACGCCACCTTCAAAATAGCCCAAAGCTTTTAATTGCCGCTGGATCAAGTCTACCGTCGCCCCTCTGTCCCCGAACCGCAGCCCCTTGCAACCGCCATTTCCCGAAATATCCCCCGGAAGCGTAACGGGGGGAACCGGCCGGGTGGAACCAAACAGCAAAGCTAAAGTTTGCCTATCGGCAATTCCAGTTACCCGCAGTCGATTAATTCGCTGGAAGTATCTAACCGCATTTTGAGTAACTTCGCGAAAACTCCCTGTGGGATGCGCGCTGAAGTAGCCTAGCTGCTTCAACCTGCGCTGGAGAGCAGAAACACCTGCACCCGCGTCTCCAAAACGCAGCTCCCGATAATTTGTATAAATAGTATTAAAAGGTCGATCGTCCCCCGCAAAATTGTTGAGTGCTATCACAGTAGCTCGATCGGGCCTACCAGTCAGCGACAGTTGATAGTCTCGCTGAAAGTTAGTCAGAGCTTGTTGAGTAACCGGGCCGAGTTGACCAGTCGAAGATCTGGGAAAATAGCCGAGTTCCCGCAACCTGTCTTGAATCGCTCGCACATTGGGATATCCCGGATCTATTTGAGCAAAAGCCGAACCGGCTGCACTCAAAACCGACAGCATCAAAGCCAGAGACAGCAAACGGACGTATGTCTGACTCGATAGGTTTTGCCACTTGGGCTCATCAAAAATTTTCGAGTCTGCGGGTGCTTCGCAAACAAGAGCAAGTTCGAGGTAAGCAAGAGATTCCATAATTTTTTAGTGTGAAATTGTGGGTGGGTTGTGTGAGCAAACTGCCAAAAATGATTTTTGGCACGCTTGGCTTGGATTCTATCAACGCTAAGTTCTACTTGGAAAGCGCCAAGCACCCGTGTTTCTAAAAAATTTACCGTCAATAATAATTACAGGTAATAACCAAGATAGCATCGCTGCTTCTAGAGGCGCGAGACTCAGCAAAAAAGTTTGCAAGCACATCTTAGCCTTTAAGGCCGAAACAGAATAAGTTATGGGGTAGTGCTGGCTAATATTTTATCTGGCTGCCGCAGAAATTACCACAAGACTTGCGCGCAGGTTCTCATCACTTTAATTGGTTGTCGGGTAAAGAGCCTGAAATCGTAGGTTTTTTGTTAAGAAACGCGGCTTCTTCATGTGGCGAGTGCGTCTGGGAAAGTACCGCTGATTAACCAAAAAACTAGCCACTACAAATCCCCACTTTTGCAAGTTGCAAATAGGGCGGGGATTTTTTGATAAGTTGACTTTCTCTTAAAAAATAGACGATCGCTTAAATTAAGCCGAACCGATCGCAAATTACAGCTACTCCCGCTGCAAAAACAGTAATTGCGATGGCTACCAGCGGGTTTTGCCCTCTGCTAACCGCAAAAGAGGTAACGACCCCAGCTCCCAAAGCTGCAGTAACAGCCGCAGTCGCCAAATCTCGATCGGGACGTTTGTCGTACATATTTTTTATTGTTGGTAGCTGAAGAGCTGAAAACTTACATCTTGTAATCCAAGCTACCACTCTTGCCTCTGCCGCGGTGACCACCGCCTGGGTTTTGCAACTAACCTTAAAATTTTGCTAATTTTCTTAACATAGTCTCCTTCATAACATAAGTTAAGATTATGTTTTTTAGAGTTTTTCTGTTGAATTTTAGCTCTTGAAACCTTTTGTCTGCTGGACTTTTATGTTAAATTCAGGATTTTGCAGGGGCGATCGCACCCGCAGTCTGTGCGCTTCACACTGCAATCCCCAATATCGTAAATAAAATTAACTTGACTTTTTGTGATAAATGTGTATGCAGCCCTTTCAAGCAAAAGACAGAAAAAAAATTGACCCTGGTGAACAATCCACACACTGCGATTGCTTCGCTGCCCTCACAATGATAGGAGTAGATTTTTGGTCTAAGTTTTATTCGCCCTCAACTTTTTCAGTATTGCCGCCTTTGACCCAACCTTCGCGATTGCCATCCTCAATCCGAATTCGCTGCCACTCTTTGTCCGGGGACTCTTCCAAAACCACGACTCTTTCCTTGTAACCAACACCGCCAATGCGATTCGAGTCTCGACTACCAGTATCCCGGAGAATTAAGCCGATCGGCTGAGTCACCATCGCGCGGTAAGCTCCCGGTTCCAGCGGTTTGGGAGAGGGGGCATCGCTAGATGTAGAAACAGGGCTAGCCTGGGCTGTTGACTTCGGCGCAGCGCCCGCAACCTGAGGTGGTGTTTTGTCGTTGGAAAAAACTGGTTTTTCGGGCAAAGTAGTTAGCTTAGCGGCAAAGTAAAGTGCAGCAGCCACGCTAGCACCTGCCATCAGGACGATCGCGAGCAGAAAACCCACTAAAAATTTGAAAACGCTATATACACTGTTCATAAAACCGCAAATGAAGGAAGAAGGAAGAGGGAAGAAGGAAGAGGGAAGAAGGAAGAAGGAAGAAGGTTGAGTAAAATCTGGTAACTGCCAACTGACAACTGGCTACTAACTACTGACTACTGACTTCAAAAGCTTAACCTTGAATCCGGCGGCTCAAACTGCCGTATCTAGAAGCAAGGCGAGCTTTCCCAGCAGCGGCCCAATCTTGGAGAAACTGGATTTGTTCTTGAGCCGTTCTGGCTAAGGGAACCATCTGACTAGCTGATTCTAAAATATCATCTGTGGTAAAGTCTCGATTTTGGCTAAACCCAATGTGCATTGCTTCAATCAAAGTTTGCTCGATTTCGGCTCCTGAAAAATCGGGAGTTTCGTAAGCCAAGCGCTCTAAATCGTAATTTTTGATGCTGTGCGATCGCAACCGCAACAAATGTACCTCAAAAATCGCCCGCCGTTCCTCCTGGCTGGGCAAACCCACAAAAAATATTTCGTCAAACCTGCCTTTTCTGAGCATTTCTGGCGGCAAAGACTGGATGTTGTTGGCTGTTGCGACTACAAACACTGGCGAAGTTTTTTCGGCCAACCAAGTAATAAATGTCCCGAAGACGCGGCTGGTTGTCCCGGAATCGCCTTTACCGTCCAATCCGGCAAAAGCTTTGTCAATCTCGTCAATCCACAGCACGCAGGGGGCCAAAGCTTCCGCTAGCTGAATCATTTGTCTGGTGCGGGATTCCGATTCTCCGACTAATCCGGCAAACAAACGCCCGACATCCAAGCGCAGCAAAGGCAAATGCCAGTGGTGGGCGATCGCCTTTGCTGTTAAGGATTTTCCGGTTCCTTGAATTCCGACTAACAACAAACCTCTGGGATGCGGCAAACCGTATTGGCGGGCTCGATCGGAAAAAGCACCACCGCGCCGCAGCAGCCATTCTTTGAGATTGTCCAAACCGCCGATATCGGAAATATTTTCGCGCGCAGGGTAAAAATCCAGAATTTGAGTTTGGCGAATTGTTTGGCGCTTTTCTTCTAAAATCAGTTCCGCGTCGTCGGGATGGAGTTCGCCTCTGGTGGCGATCGCCTTTGCCAAAACTCGGCGAATTCGTTCGATCGACAGACCTTGACAGGAGCGCACCATTTCGTCCAGCAAACGCCCTTCAATGGCTTGTCCGGTAGCCCCTAACAGCCTTTCCACCTCAATTTTGATTTCCGCCGCCGCAGGCAGGGGAAATTCCAAAACAGTCATCACTTCGCTGAGGTCTTCCGGGATCGAAATTAGAGGAGATACGATGACAATATTTTTGGGCACCGATTTGAGAAGTCTCGCCAAATTCCGCAGCTTGCGGGAAATCGAGACATCTTCTAAAAAGCGCTGAAAATCTCGCAAAATAAAGATTGCCGGGGCGGAGGCAGGCAACTTTTCGAGAAATTCTAAAGCTTGGAGGGGGTTGCGCTTGCCAAAACCAGCATCGTTGGGATTGCCTTGGTAGCCATCAACAAAATCCCAGATGTAGACAGCGCGAGAACCCTGTTTTTTGGCGGATTGGGCGATCGCCGCTTCTACGCGCTCTTCTTCCCGTGTCGGAATGTAAATTAGGGGGTAGCGCGATCGCAGCAGTAATTCAAACTCGTCGCTAAAAATAGTCATTAGTCAGTTGTCAGTGGTTAGTTGTTAGTTGTCAGTGGTTATTTCTTATTTGTTATTTCTTATTTGTTATTAGCTAATTCCAACTGCCAACTGCCAACTGCCAACTGCCAACTGCCAACTGACTAAGGCAATTGCCGTTTAAGTGCTTCCAGAGAGGCCCAGCGACTGTCTGAGACTGTTTCGGAGCTTTCTGTATTTGTTTCATCATCAGTTAAAGAAATTCCCGGACATTCAGTATCGCATATCTGTTTGTGCGGCAGTTCCAAACACATTTGCTCGTACACCCAATCGCTCGGAGAGAAATAGCCCCCTGGGGACAAATTTTCCACCAAATCTTCTAAAGCAACTTCTATTTCTGCTGAACTGGAATCTGTTTGATTTGCTGTTTCTTCGAGCCAGATTAGTTCTGATGAGTTGAGTGCCAAACGATGATTGTATTGTTTCAAGCATCTGTGGCAGGTGAGAGTAACAATTGTTTCAGCTTTTGCCTTCACCTCAAGATAATTCCCTTGGTGAGCCACTTGCAGTCGCCCTCGCACCGGAGTAAGAGTTTCTAAATCGGGGATAAATTCTTCAAAATCAATGACCTCTTTCCGCTCTGTTTTTGTGAGTAGATGAGGGATATAAATTGTCTCCATAATCTTTCGCCTTCCTAATTCTTGAATTCAAAGGTCAAAAGGAATAGTTAATTTTTAACTTCTTCCTTCTTCCTTCTTCCTTCTTCCTTCTTTAGCGTCAGCGCAGCCGCACCACCAAACGCCGATCGGGTTCTTGTCCTTGACTGTAAGTTTCTATGTCCTCACATTCGCTCAAAAAGCTGTGGACTTGACGGCGTTCTGCCGAAGACAACGATTTGAGTTCAAATTCAACTCCCGTCGAGCGCGCTTGATCTGCTGCGTACTCTGCCATCGATCGCAATTCCTCTTGGCGGCGGATGCGATAGCCATTTAGTTCAACTGTATAAGGAATTGACTCCTCTACTTCCTGACCTATATTCTGAACCGTGTTGCAGAGGTACTGAATGGCATCTATTACATTACCGTTTGGCCCGACTAAGATTGCAACTTGTTCTTGAGTCAGATTGCTTTCATCTATTGTCATCCAATAGCAATCTTTTTGTTGTTCGCATACCACTTTTGAAGGAATTGCGGACAGTTGTAGCAATTCTTCTAACCATTGCTGTCCGCGCTGCATTTGAGAGTCTTTCATTGTTGTTAAAATCAAGCCTTTTTCTTGGCACGCTTGGGCTCAAAGGGAATGGCATCTAATCCCTGGTCTTTTTTGGTTTTCGCCTCTGCTTCGTCCACTATTTTTTGCAGGTTTTCCGGCAGCGGTTCTCGCGACAAAATGAACGACTGAACAGTTTGGAAGATGTTAGCAATCAGCATATACATCAACACGCCGGCGGGCAGCGGGAAGAACAAAAACATCCCTGAAAATATGACTGGAGTCAGTTTGTTGACGGTAGCCTGTTGGGGATTATCGTTTGGCCCTTGTGCTTGTCCCGAAAGAGTTTGGTTGATATACAAACTGATGCCGAAGCCCAGGATCATTACCAAAATATCCCAGTGGATTGTACCGTCTGAGTCGATCGCGCCAACGCGGCCTAGAGCTTCAATAAACAGGAATCCTTTGTTACTAGCCAATCCGGGGATTGTGCCTTGAACTGTGGCTTCACCGGGCGCTAAGGCCGTAATGTTTCCCTGTTCATCTACCTTGATCAGATCTTCGCCTTTGATGACTTTCCAGCCGGGTTCAAAGTCGATTTCGCTCTTATTTTCTGCCGCTAAAACTTTGAGAGGTTTGCCTTCTGGGGTTTGAAAATTAATCTTGGTTGTGTCGCCGACTGCGAGTTTGTCGCCGCCTGGAATTACGCCCACAACAGGAGCATGAAAAGTACCGGTGACGTAAATATTTTGGGGCGGTGTAGCAAAAGCTTGCGGTTGAACAGCTTCGATTTGTTCTTTGGGCAAAACTTGAACGTTGACGCTGTAATTTATGTCAGAAAACGGCGAACCCCGGAGCGTTGCAAACAGTGCAAACAGCACTGGCATTTGCAGCACCAACGGGAAGCATCCTGCTAGAGGATTACCAAATTCTTTGTATACTTTGCTCATTTCCTCCTGCTGTTTTGCAGGATTTTCTTTATAGAGTTTTTGAATTTGATCTACTCGCTCTTTCATCAACGGCTGCGCTACTTTCATGCGCCGCATATTGCGAAGAGAGCCTGCGTTGAGAGGATAAAGAGCAAAGCGAATCACAAGCGTCAGAGCTACGATCGCTAAACCGTAGCTTGGCACGATCCCGTAGAAAAAATCTAGGATCGGGAGCATGAGGTTGTTGGAGAGAAACGAGATACCAAAATCCATTCGCTTTGAGTTAATTTAGGTGCTCTATGTTTGCTGTTGAGAACTATTTTTACCCGCTTAACGCGAGCCGCCTCAATTTTCAGGGTTTTGTCTCTATCTTAGGACATTGCCCGTCGATCGACCGCCCAGTCTGCGGGTTTGTTGTAATGAGTTTGCCAATATTCGCACTCACTTTACCCTGATTTGAGGGCGAAGCGGTTCGGTTATTTAGCTTGAGCCGCGTTTGCTTTTTGAGCGGCTGCGGGCAGTTTTTCGTTAATGTAGTCATACATTGCTCGAAATTTTGGCATAGCTCTGAGTTCCAAGCGGCTGCCATTTTTCATTGTGAGCACCATGTCTCCGTAAGTCCCGAAACCGCGAGGTACTGTGACGATTTTGACTATATCTGAGTAGATAACGTCTGTCTGATCGCCCCCCATCCAACCGCTGGTTACGGACACTCGGCGGCTCGTGATCCGATACCGCAGCCACAGAGCCCGGACAATTCCTCCTACTGCGAGGGGGATTCCGACGACTGTCAGCCCTAGGAGTAAGTTGATGATCAAGTCTCCCGGCGCGGGGCCGCCTTCATAATATACTTCCTCTCGAATTCCCATCTAGTACCTCGGCTTCTACCAACAACTGCTCTAATTCTTGCAGAATTTCTGCATAATTGCACTCTTGTGCGATCGGACGCACGACAATTACTAAATCCCACCCGAATTTTAATCTGGGCAATAGCTGTCGCAAAGCTGCCCGAATCTGACGCTTAATCCGGTTGCGGACTACAGCGCGTTTGCTGACTTTCAGGCTGATGGAAATGCCTGTGCGAGTCGGCTGCAAGGATTTCTCGGCTGTCGGTTTGCTTAATTCGACGCTTTTTGGTTTACGCAGAGCTCTTAAGCTGAAATGGGCCGAGTTACGGCGCATTCCCTTGCGGTATACGGCGCTGAAGTCTTTTCGGTGCTTAAGTCGGTTTGTATCGGGCAACATGGCGTAGGGCGATCGTTGAGGCCTCTCAACCTTGATGCAGTGCTAGACTGCGAGGCGGTGGCGACCTTTGCTGCGGCGAGCTTTGATTACCAATCGACCGGTTGCGGTACGCATTCTGGCGCGAAAACCGGATGTTCTTTTTCTTTTGCGGCTGGTTCCGTGCAGGGTTTGCTGTGTCATTTTGATTTCTCCCGGCTTGTTACTTTACTTTTGATTAATATTCACAATCTTCTAGTGTACCATAGAGTTGTCTTATTGGCAATAATGTTTTTATGGGTTGATATGTATTGAGAGTAAGAGTGAAGTTGCGATCGCAGCCGTGAATGATTGGTAAAGGCTAGAATCCCGCAGGCTTTAAGTGCGGTGGCGTTCTGAACCGCTGACATCTATTGAAAGCCTTGCGAAAAGAATTAATTGGAGGTTTGAAAAACAATGCGTTAAAATGCCAAATATAATCAACCATAAAAAACAGATGAATGCCACAGTATTAACCCCTACTCCAAATCCTTTAACCCAACTAACTTATCAAGTTCTAATTGAAAAGCACGATGAAGACCTCTACAGCGCAATAGTTTGGGAATTGCCAGAGTGCAGAAGCTCAGGATCTACTAAAGAAGAAGCTTTAAAAATTTTGCACCGATTGTTGACCGAGCGTCTAAAAAAAGTCGAAATAGTCTCTCTGACAGTAGACATTCCCCAAACTGAAAATCCTTTAATGAAGTGGGCAGGAGCCTTTAAAAACGATCCGCACTTTGATGAGATGCTAGAAGATATTGCAGAACTCCGCCGCGACAGGAATGCACAAATGGCAGAATATTACGATCGACTCGATGAAGCAGAAGCCACCAATACAATTGAGGTGGAGGAAACGGCTAAGTGACTTTGTGGATATTTGATACAGACCATGCCACACTTTTTGGGCAGGGTAATCCACAAATAGTGCAACGTGTCAGTGAAGTTAATCCAAAAGATATTGCTATTACGATCGTTACATTTGAAGAGCAAATGTATGGACGACTTAACCGTATCAGACGAGCGACATCAGGGGATGAAATAATATCAGCTTATGCAAGTCTGCGAAAAACCATTAACTATCTGACCGATTTTGAGTTGCTTGACTTCGATCGAGATGCTGAAAATTATTATAGGGAATTTTTGCGGCAAAAAATCCGCGTTGGCACGCAAGATTTACGGATAGGCGCGATCGCACTTGCAAAAAGCGGTATTCTACTTACCCGGAATCGCCGAGATTTTGAAAGAATCCCTGGATTGAGGTTTGAAAACTGGTCAGTGCAATGATTGGGATGTGCGATCGAGCATGATTTAGTTGCTCAAAAAAGGTCGATGGAGTTCATCATGATTCGACCAACCACACCCAATGACACCGCCGCGTCGATCGCCCTGGCCGACGCCACCGGCCTGTTCGAGCCGAACCAACTCCAAGAAGTTCGCGAAATGCTGGCCGACTACTTCGGCGGCAACAGCGGCAGCGATCGCTTCTGGATCGCAGACGACGCCAGAGTGTCTCAGCCAAATGCGGCGATCGCCCGTGTCTCTCTCGCAGCGGACTAGGCCTCTTTCTTCAATGCGATCGCGCCTGTCAGCGTCCCGCCTACCTCTTGCAGTTTGTCGCCAATGCTGGAAGTGGGCAAACCGTCTTCTTGCCACAAGCCCAAAGGGTGCCAGCAGGTTATTTGGCGCTCGACTGCTACGCTAAAACCGGGAATCCGCCCTCTGCCGGATATGTTAACAATTCTTATTGTTCTTAAACTAGAAAGAGTAAATCTAGTTTGCAATCAGAATTTATGTTGCTTCCACCCGACCAACGCACCAAGTTAGACGACACCGACGACAATTTGTTCTATTCCGCTCCCCGGTATGTGACTCACGTAGACGATGGATTCATTCAGCAACTCACCGATTTATATCGGGAACGGCTGAAACCGAATACTCGGATTTTTGATATGATGAGCAGTTGGGTTTCTCACTTGCCTGACGAGATGCAATTTGCCCATGTTGAAGGGCACGGCATGAATGAAGACGAGTTGGCAAAGAATCGCAGACTGAATCATTATTTCGTGCAGAATTTGAACGCCAATCCCAAATTGCCGCTGCCGGATGCAGAGTTTGACGCGGTTGTCAACTGCGTTTCGGTACAGTATTTGCAGCAGCCAGATGCGGTTTTTGCCGAGATTCACCGGATTTTGAAGCCGGGGGGTGTAGCAATTATGAGCTTTTCCAACCGGATGTTTTATCAAAAGGCGATCGCGGCTTGGCGGGAAGGTTCCGAGGGCGATCGGGTAGAATTAGTCAAGGGTTACTTTGATTCTGTCAAAGGAACGAATATACCCGGATTTAGCAAACCGGAAGTAATAGTTCGCAAGCCTAACTTGCCGAGTTTTATGCAAATGCTGCGAATAGGAAGCGGCGATCCGTTTTATGCGGTAGTTGCTTATCGCCAAAGTTAAGATTTTTTGGCAGTAAGGACTTTAGATAGAGATTGAAAGCACTAAAGTCCTTACTACCAACCGATCGAAAGCTAGGTTTTTTAGGTTAGGATATGTTTAATATTTGCTCCTAAAATATGGAAAACCAGCTTTTGCAGCGCATCACACTCGATCCAAATATCTGTCACGGAAAACCATGTATTCGCGGTCTTCGATATCCAGTAGAGTTAATTCTTGAATTACTCAGTTCTGGTATGAATGCTAAAGAAATTATAGATGACTATGACGATTTAGCACATGAGGATATTCTAGCTGCTGTGCTATTTGCCGCGCGACGGACTAAAGTGAAAAGCATATACTGAGTATTGTAGTTCATCAGCAATCATAAAGTAGGGTAAAACCTTGATATGAAACCATACCAGCAAATAGCGATAGATGAATGCGGCGAACCTTTAGTCCCGATTCCACCAGAACATTTTGCCTTTGAAATTCCGCACCCCTATCAAAAGTTGGGTGCTCCCTATTACAACAGCAAAGCAGATTCGCCTTACTATTTGCGGCAAGGAGTTATAGATAGTTTAATCGCCGCTCAAACCCAGCTACAACAAAATCACCCCAAGTGGAAAATTCTGATATTTGACGCTTATCGGCCGGTCGAAGTGCAGCAATTTATGGTGGATTATACTTTTAATCAAATTGCTTTAGCTCAAGGCTGCGACTTTCCGGTTTCCGAAGACAAACGCCAAGTAATTATAGAACACGTATATCAATTTTGGGCAGTACCGAGCATGGATACCACAACACCTCCTCCTCACAGTACAGGTGCTGCTTTAGATATAACTTTAGTCGATGAAAATAATCGGCGAATTGATATGGGTTCTCCGATTGATGAAATATCAGAACGTTCTTATCCCGATTATTTTGCTAACAGCAATCACCCGCAAGAACAGCCACATCACCGTCACAGGCAAATCTTAAAAAATGCGATGATAAATGCGGGTTTTCAGCAGCATCCTAACGAATGGTGGCATTTTTGTCTGGGCGATCAGATGTGGGCTTGGTTGACAAATCAAAACAATAGTGGTAGTCAATTGATTGCTCGATATGGCCGCTATTAAAAGGGTACGCAATTAAATCGGGACTGGCGCACTCCCAACCTTAAAAAAGGGGTGTTTTGACAAAAAAACTCAGCTTTTAACTGCTTCCTGTGGCAATAAACCTGGTTTCTGACACTCTATGCGTCCCCGACTATAAAAGCTCGATCGGCATAAATCATTTGTATCATAAGACACGACAACTATTGCCAGCAGGGTAGCGGTGGTTTAAAATCAACGAGAGCGAACAAGTGCAGGCAAATCGAGCCAGCACCGCAAACCCTAAAGGATAACTCAGAGTTCACCCAATGAAAGCACTCATCCTCTCTGGCGGCAAAGGAACACGCTTGCGTCCCCTCACCTATACGGGTGCTAAGCAATTGGTTCCTGTAGCAAATAAGCCGATACTGTGGTACGGAATTGAAGGAATTGTGGCGGCTGGGATTACGGATATTGGGATTATTATTAGTCCCGAAACCGGGGAAGAGGTGAAGACGAAAACAGGAGATGGATCTTGCTTCGGTGCAAAAATTACTTATATCTTGCAAGCAGAGCCGGCGGGACTTGCTCACGCGGTGAAAATTGCCAGACCATTTTTGGGTGATTCTCCGTTTATTATGTACTTGGGAGATAACTTAATTGAGAATCCGCTAGATCCGTTTTTAGAGATTTTTAACAAGCAAAAACTAGACGCTCTGATTTTGTTGCGTCCAGTTCCCAATCCCTCGGCTTTCGGTGTTGCCAAAGTTGATGAAAATGGACGAGTTTTGCAGTTAGTAGAAAAACCCAAAGTTCCGCCGTCAAATTTAGCACTGGTGGGGATTTATTTTTTTGCTCCTACTATCCACGAGGCGATCGATCAAATTCAACCTTCGCCCCGCGGCGAACTGGAAATCACCGACGCCATTCAACAGCTCATCAATCAGGAGAAACACGTAGAAGCCTGCAATTTAGAGGGTTGGTGGCTGGATACGGGGAAAAAAGACGATTTGCTGAGTGCAAACCAAATCATTTTAGATAGCTGTATCGTAGCTTCAACTGAATTAAAAGTAGACGCAAAAAGTCAAATTATCGGGCGAGTGCAAATAGGGGAAGGAACGGAGGTAATTAATTCTACAGTTCGAGGGCCAGTGGTAATTGGGGAAAATTGCCGCATTGAAAATTGCTTTATCGGGCCTTACAGCAGTATTGCCGATCGCGTGACGATGATTGATGCTGATATCGAACACAGTGTAATATTGCAAGGGGCAAAAATAGTTGGCATTCACCAGCGAATTGTGGACAGCGTGATCGGGCAGCGAGCTCAACTAACCAATGCGCCCCCCCGTCCAAAAGCTCTGCGGTTTATGATTGGTGATGACAGTCAAATTGAGCTAGTTTAAATTGAGATATTGCCAATATCGGAAGCAATAATCCTGATTTAACAAGAGATGAATTTTCTTGGGGGGTGGGCATCCTGCCCGCCCTTGAACAGGCAAGATGCCTGTTCCACAATAAGTCATAGTAAGTTATCTAAAGGAGAGGAAAGTTTGCAGTACGAAGAAATACCAACTCAACAAATTATAGATAAATTGCGGCAAACTTTGGAGCCGCGAATTGGTATTGTTGAGCCGCCGCTGTCGGGAAGAGAAAATAGTGCGATCGCCTACAATGAAGATGACGAGGACATCGCCCTTCTGAAAACAGGCTTTGACATTTACAACGTTCCGATTACTTCTTATCAAAGGCAGCTAGGTTCGGTAGTCATTGCAGTTAGGAAAATAGTCCGAAAATTGCTCAGACCCGTACTAGAACGTCAAGTAATTTACAATTTTGCTAATACCCGCGTCGTGCACACATTAAGCACACAATTGCAAAAATTGCAAGAAAATCAACAAACTCTAGAGAAAAAAATTCAATCGGAATTCAGCAGCACATCTCCCGAAGTTACAGCACAGATTGAGACTCAACAAAGAGCGATCGCAGCCTTTCAGTCGGAAATAGAGCAAATTAAAGCACTGCAGGAGCAACATACTGCTATTTTAGAGAAGATTACCGCTCAATTGTTCGATCGACAAAAATAAAGCATCAAAGATGACCACACTGCCCATATGTTCGTTAATTATAGTCAACTATAACGGTCTGCGCCACACGAAAGATTGCTTAAAATCTCTACAAAAACTTGCGTATCCCGAACAGCAACTAGATTTAATTGTAATTGATAATTGCTCTAAAGACGATTCCGTTAATTCCCTGCGCGAACTCTTTCCAAAAGTTCGCATTTTTGTCAACTCCGCCAACAACTTCGCTAAAGCCCTCAACCTTGGCATCAGCGAAGCAAAAGGGCAATATATCGGCTTTCTAAATAACGATGCTACCCTTGACAGTCGCTGGTTAGAAATTCTTGTCAAAATCCTAGAAACTAATAAGAAAGTCGGTGCGACTAGCGGCAAATTGCTGTTTAAAGACGGGCGAATTAACAGCGCTGGCATTCAGCAATTACCTAATTTTTATTGGCAAGATGTCGGCTTTGGCGAAAAAGATTCGGGACAGTACGATACAGAACAGGAAGTCGAAGGGCTATGTTGGGCGGCGGTGTTTTTTCGGAGAGAATGTCTGGAAGATGTGGGGCCCATAGATGAAGATTTTGTGATGTATTTTGAAGATGTAGAGTTTGCCAAACGCTGTCACAAACGTGGTTGGAAAATGCTTTATACTCCCGCCGCCATCGCCCATCATGAGTATCGGGGTTCGAGTAAAGGAAGCAAACTTACAGAGTATTTCTGCAACCGCAATCGATTTTTGTATTTGGCAAAACATGAACCTTTGCAATTAGTCAAAGCGATTCACACTTCAGATTTTTTTACTAACAAGCAGTATGATTTGCTGTTCGAGAGTTTGTTTGTAGCGATTAAAAAGCTGCTTGATTATCAGAAACCTGAAATCATCGAAACTGTATTGCCGCAGTTGTCGGAAAAGCTGGCCGTGATTTACAGTCGGATGAAGGTCGATCGCATTTTACCTCGATTGCAGGTGGTTCGGGGCGATCGCAAAATGTCGATCGGCATTTACGATCACGGGCTGCATTTTATGGGTGGCGGTCAAAAATACGTCGCTACCATCGCCTCGCTGCTACAAAATGAATTTGACATTACTTTTATCGCCAACAAACCAGTTGCTGTTTCCGACTTAGAATCGTGGTACGGACTCAACCTTTCAGGATGCAAAATTAAAATTATGCCCTTGGCGTTTTACGAGAAACGCGGAATGCAGTGCATCGATTCCAGCATCATCGTGGAAGATATGGAAAATCCGTTTGATGAAATTGCCAGAGAAAGCAAAAACTACGATATTTTCATCAACGCGAACCAACTGGAAAAAGTCAAACCACTGTCGCCAATCTCAATATTTTTCTGCCACTTTCCCAATACCTTCCGCAACCATCATTTTGCTGTGGATGACTACACTTTTATTATTGCCAACAGTCAATTTACTGTCAAATGGCTAGAGAAACGCTGGAACCTACAGCCAACTTTTCTGCTTTATCCGCCCGTGGAAATGGCAACAGTTAAAGTGCCGAAAGAAAAAATTATTTTAGCTGTGGGACAGTTTGAAGCTGGGGGAACAAAAAAGCAAATTGAACTCATTAAAGCTTTCTGCAGTTTGCTAGGAGATTATCCCGAAGAATTTCAAGGATGGCGGCTCATTTTAGCCGGGAGTAGCATTCCGAAAAATCCTTATTTAAAGACGGTTCAGAATTTATTGAAGCAAGATTCAAGGGCGATCGAGTTAAAAGTCAATGCTGACTTTGATGAGGTAAAATCACTTTATGCTAAAGCGAGCATATTTTGGCACGGCTGCGGTTTGGGTGAAGTAAATCCTCAAAGATTTGAGCATTTCGGGATGGCGACTGTCGAAGCAATGCAAAATAGTTGTGCTCCGATTGTTTTCAACGGTGGCGGCCAACCGGAAATTGTGGAACATGGGCGATCGGGCTTTGTGTTCAATACCGTTGAGGAACTGTGCCAGCATTCACATCAACTAATTGTTAATCCTGATTTGCTAGCCGAACTTCAAGCTGGTGCACAGCAACGCAGTCAGAACTTTAGACTTGCACATTTTGAGAAAAAAGTCAATAGTTTTTTTGATATTATTCACCAAGAGTATGCTACAATTCGGCTGCCAAATCCTGCCGATATAGCTCAAATGCTCGATCGAACTTAAAGGCTAATTCAAGCGTGTCTAACCCACTTTTAATCAATTTATCCTTCTTAAGTCCTGAACCAACGGGAATCGGAACTTATGCAGCTAATCTTTTCCCGCAACTGCAACAGCTAGAACCCACATTACTTGCTTCCCAGCAAATTGACAATTATACTTGCTATCAAATTCCAGAAACTCTGACACCGAATCGAGGGCCGAAAGGACAAATTAACAGGCTCGTGTGGACTCAATTCACCTTGCCCAAAATTTACCAAAAATTGCAGTCAAGCCTGATATTTTCCCCCATTCCCGAAGCACCTTTGTATTCCGGCTGCCGCTACATCGTCACAGTTCACGATTTAATTCCTTTGCGATTTCCCCAACGCTTTTCTAGATTAACAGCTTATTTTCGCTACTACATACCGCAGGTTGTGCGGCAAGCAGAACACATTATTTGCGATTCTCAAGCAACGGCGATTGATGTTGCTAACTTTTTCAATATTCCGCGTCAGAAAATGACCGCAATTCCCCTAGCGTGCGATAATATTAATTTTAGATATCTCGACTTGCCAGCCAAAAATTATTTTCTTTATACCGGCAGACACGATCCTTATAAAAACTTAGAAAGATTAATTGCTGCATTTGCGAGTTTACCCGATCGCGCAAATTACGAATTGTGGCTAGCAGGGCCTCCCAACGCCTACACACCGCAGTTAATAGCACAAGTGGAAGAATTAGGTTTACAATCTTTGGTAAAGTTTCTCGGTTACGTTCCCTATTCTCAATTGCCCGTACTGATGAATCAGGCGATCGCCCTAGTTTTCCCTACACTTTGGGAAGGATTCGGCTTACCAATTTTAGAAGCAATGGCTTGCGGCACACCCGTCATCACATCCAACCTGTCATCAATGCCAGAAGTAGCCGGAGAGGCCGCATTATTAGTCAATCCCTACAGCGTCGGAGAAATAGCGGAAGCCATGCAAACAGTAGCCACAGATTCAAAAGTGCGATCGAACTTAAAAACTGCTAGTTTAGCTAGAGCAGCTCAATTTAGCTGGAACAAAACCGGAAAAGCAACCGCCAACATCTTACAACAATATCTGTAAATCTTCCCTCTCTTCCTTTCTCCTCTCTGCGCCCTCTGCGCCCTCTGCGGTTCAATAAAAAAATCCCACTAAAAAACCGCAATCTACATATTATCCCATGCCCAATCCCCAATCCAACCTGCTAATCAACCTCTCCTTCCTAATTTCCAAACCAACCGGCTTAGCCATCTACGCCAAAAACTTATTTCCCCACCTAAAATCCCTCAACCCAACATTACTAACAGCAGAAAATTTTCCCAATAACAACTGCTACCAAATCCCCGCAAATCTAACACCAGAACAAGGTATCAAAGGACACATCAACCGATTGCTTTGGACACAAACCCAACTCCCCAAAATTTACAAACAGCTAAAATCTAACCTGTTATTTTCTCCAATTCCCGAAGCTCCTTTATTTGCAGGTTGCCGCTATATAATTACAGTACATGACTTAATAGCGCTGCGGTTTCCCCGTCGCTTCGATTTTCTGACACCTTATCACCGCTACTACATTCCCCAAGTGCTGCGACAGGCTCAACACGTCATCTGCGACTCAGAATCAACTGCCCAAGATATCGCTAATTTTTGCAAAATTCCTACTAATTTAATTACGCCAATTTTCCCAGGGTACGATACCAGTTTTTTCCGTTTTTTAGACTTGCCAACAAGCAATTATTTTCTTTATATCGGTCGCCACAATCCGTATAAAAACGTGCAGCGAGTTGTAGCAGCATTTGCTGCTTTGCATCATAATTCCGAGTACGAATTGTGGATAGCAGGGTCGGAAGACAAACGCTATACGCCGCTGCTGAAGGCGCAGGTTCAAGAATTGGGATTGGTCGATCAAGTAAAATTCTTAGACTACATTCCCGCGGCCGACTTGCCCAAAGTCATCAACGAAGCGATCGCCCTGGTTTTTCCCAGTCTTTGGGAAGGATTCGGGCTCCCCGTGCTCGAAGCAATGGCCTGTGGCACTCCTGTAATCACCTCTAACCTGTCTTCAATGCCGGAAGTTGGGGGGGGTGCAGCCTTATTAGTCAATCCCTACAGCGTCGAGGAAATTGCCTCGGCTATGCAAGAGCTTGCAGTCGATGCCAAAGTTCGATCGCACTTGCGCGATCTCGGTTTAGCCAGAGCAAAACAATTTAGCTGGGAAAAAACAGGCCTGGAAACTGCTGCTATTCTCGATCGATATCTTTAACCATGGAAGAAGGAAGAGGGAAGAGGGAAAAGGGAAGAGGGAAGAAGTTAGTAGGTAGATTAATGCCCCATGCCCCATGCCCAATTCCCCCTCCCCCTGACAGCCTGAGTGAGGGACTGTAGCCCCTTTTACTTATTGATACCCAACTGATCGCCGCGCTTGTACTGCTGATAAGCAGCAAAAAACAGCCCCGCCAGAGTAACAAAGATTAGACCCAGAACAATACCTGAAAGCAGCGGTTCTACCATGAGAGCTCCTTAACGTTAAGATTTAACAACCTATTTTTAATATTACCAGCACTTACACAGATGAATTTTCCAAAAAACGCCCTTCCGGGAGTATCAGACCTTGCTCTCCCCGCTGCGAACGATTAAGCTATGTTATGAGAAATAAATTTTCTTGTAGATACTATTTTTAATTGAACTCCTTTGAATAACCAACTTGCCAGGAATGAAATTAAAAATCCGATCGAGCGACTTGCCATATTTGCGCTAGCGGTGTTGCTTGCCATCATGTTGGCAATTATCACAATTCGTCAGTTTCAAGTCGCCGATCCTTACGTCAAAAGCGTACTATCCCTCACGGGCAACCCGTTTCAGGGTTCCGCCATCTTTCAAATGAACTGTGCAGGGTGTCACATCTCCGTTTCAGACAGTCAAGTCGGGCCCAACTTGCACGGAGTGTCCGAGCGCAAATCCGAATTCGATCTGATCCGGCAAGTCACCAGCGGGCAAACCCCACCAATGCCGCAGTTTCAGCCGAGTCCGCAAGAAATGGCCGACTTGCTGAAGTATCTGGAACAAATTTGACCAAAGAAGGGGAACGGAATTCGTTCCCCTTCTTTGGGAGAGCCTCGAAGCATGGGTTTCGAGGCTCTGCTTTCGGGTAGTCCCTCTCTGTTGGGACGAGAGGCAAGTGTAGGATCGCTTGCAACTGCCGAGTTTTATCTGCGGACTAAACCAGCAAGCTAAAACTCTGAGCCGATAACTGGCTAGGCTGTACGCCCGTCAGTATAGCCAAAATCTCGTTGCTGCCGGCGATTCCGATCGCCGTCGAGCCATTAGTTTCGGTCAATGACAGTTGATTGAAGTCCAAGCCTCCCACCAACTCGATCGAATCAACTCCTGCGGTGAAGTTGAAAATCGTGTCAATTCCTCCGCCCGCTGACAAGACAAAGCCATTGCTGCCAATGCCACCGACGAGGGTATCGCTGCCAATGCCGCCAAAGAGCAAGTTATCGCCGGTGCCACCAAAGAGCAAATCATCACCGCTGCCGCCAATTAAGGTATTGTTACCGTCATCGCCGCAGAGAGTGTCATTGCCTTGATCGCCAAATAGCACGTCGTCGCCAGCGCCTCCCAAAATTACGTCATCGGCTTTGCCCCCGTACAATAAATCATTGCCTTCGTCGCCAGAAAGAGAGTCGTTGCCACGATTGCCATAAATCGTATCGTTACCCCGATCGCCAAAAATCAGGTCAAACCCTTTGCCACCGAAGAGAGTATCGTTATCGATGCCTCCGTAGACAGTATCGTTGGCCGTATTGCCATTAATGTAGTCACCGCCCCCTCGACCAAAGATCAAATCGTTGCCGCCCAATCCCAAGATAGAGTCACTGCCGGCACTACCCACGATCGTATCGTCGCCGTTAGGGCCGTTGATCACATTACCCGCTGAAGAAGTGCCGGGCTCATTGGGAGTAGCGATCCTGGGGAAGTTCTCAGGGCAAACCAAATCTGTCGGTACAGGTGCAGGCGTGGGCGTCGGTACAGGTGCAGGCGTGGGCGTCGGTACAGGTGCAGGCGTCGGCGTCGGTACAGGTGCAGGCGTCGGCGTCGGTACAGGTGCAGGTGTCGGCGTCGGTGCAGGTGCAGGTGTCGGCGTCGGTGCAGGTGCAGGCGTCGGCGTCGGTACAGGTGGCTGTGGCGGCGTCGGCGGTTCGGGTTCAGGTGTCGGTGTCGGTGTCGGCGTCGGGAAGTTCCCGAAGTTGATGCCGGTGACAATAGCCCCTGAAGTTAGGGCGATATCTGCGGGTTCGGGTGTGCTTTGGGTAAACCCAGTTTGGTTGACTTCCCGGACACGGTAGGTTCCCGGCGTTAGGTTCGCGAACAAGTAGTTGCCGCTGTTGTCTGTGGTAGTAGTAACAGGAGCAGGAGCAGTTCCAGCTACGACATTGGTTAACTGAATTTGGAAATTGGGTAAACCCGGTTCTCCAGCATCCTGAGTGCCATTGTTGTTGGTGTCTTGGAACTTCAGACCTCGGATCGCCCCGGGTTGAGGCAAGAAGTTGCCGAAGTCAATGCCTGTGATGTTATCGGAGGGATTAACCGTAACGGGGGCGGGGTTAGGGGTCGTCTGCGTCCAGCCGTTTTGCTGGACTTCCCTTACCTGGTAAGTACCTGCGGGTATATCTCGGAGAGTGTAGTTGCCCGCGGCATCAGTGATGGTAGTCGGTTCGCCCTGCTGAAACAATCCATCCGGAGTGATACTGTCGAGGAATATTTGCCAGTTACCTAGCCCCAATTCTCCGGCATCCTTAACGCCGTTGTTGTTGAGGTCATTGAATTTTTGACCGCTGATAGTGCTCGACTGGAAGTTGCCGAAGTTGATATTAGCGATGTCTTGACCGCTGGTGACAGTGATGTCGTCCGGGTCGGGGGTAGTTTGCGTCCAAGTAGGCTGCAAGACTTCCCGCACCTTGTAGGTTCCTGCTGACAAATCGAGGAATTGGTAGTTGCCGGCGGCATCGGTGAGGGTGTTCGGTTCCCCGGTGTCGAGAGTGCCGTTATCGTTGGTATCGAGGAAGAATTGCCAATTGGCAAGCCCTAGTTCCCCGGTATCTTGTACCCGGTTGTTGTTGAGGTCATTGAACTTCAGACCGCTGATGCTATTGGGTCTGAAGTTGCCGAAGTTGTTGTTTTGGGAGTCGGTGCCGCTGGTGACGGCGATCGTAAACGCGCCGGAAAGAGTAGGCGTAGCTTCGTTGACCGGGGGCACAGTTTGCGTCCAGCCTGTTTGTGGCACTTCCCGCACTGTATAAGTGCCGGCCGGCAAGTTGGTGAACTGGTAGTTACCGGCGACATCGGTGACGGTGGCGTTGGTGCCAGTTTCGGCTGGTACTGGGTCTTGGACGCCGTTATTGTTGGCATCCAAGTAAATTGTCCAGCCTCCTAGCGGTGGTTCTTCTGGCCCATCTTGAATGCCATTTTTGTTGAGGTCATTAAATTTAATCCCGCTGATTTTGCCCAACTGGAAGTTGCCAAAGTCTTGAGCCGTAATGTTTGTGCCGCTGACCGGGTTAATTGGATAAAAAGTCGGGCCTGCGGTTTGTGAGAAACCAGTCGGCACGTCTTCTCTCACAAAGTGCCGACCGGAGCCGACGTTGGCAAAGCTATACGTCCCAGCAGCCGCTGGCGCTATCCCGGTAACTTGAGAGGCGATTTCCGCGTCACCCGTATCTAAAGTGCTGTTATTGTTAGTATCCTTGAACAAGCGAACGGTAGTGCCGTTGAGGGGAGTGTCGTCAGCAGAGAAGCCGTTGCCTGTGAGGTCGGTGAATTTGGTGCCGCTAACGGTGATGTTTTGGAAAACGCCGAAGTTTTGACCGGTGACGGGAGTACCGCTTTGGGCACTAACGAGAATTGCGGCAGCAGGGAAAGAGATGCTGGAGTTGGTTGGGGCAGTGGCTTGTATCAGGTAATTGCCGGGGCCTATATCCGAGAAGGTGTAATCTCCTGCTCCCGCAGTGGTTTGTGCAGTGCCGACAATAGTATCTGTGGCGACTTCCAGGGTGCCGTTGGCGTTGGTGTCTTGGTATAAGTTAACGGTGATGCCGTTTAATACCGTGTCATCGGGCGTGAAGCCGTTGCCCGCGAGATCGGTGTAGGTTTTGCCTGCGATCGATGTTTTCTGGAAATTACCGAAATTGGCACCCGTGACATTAACAATACCCGTATTTGCCGGAGTCGGGCCGAGAGTCTGCACCCAAGCATTCGCAGGCGTTCCAGCGGGGGGCGCTTCTGTAATCGGAGTATCGGTTTTTACGTCGCGGAGGATGTAAGTGCCGTCGGCTGCGGTAGTAGCGCTCTTCGTGCCTATAGAAATCACCCAGCCCGGAAGACCTGGTTCAGTCGCCGCGGCACCTTGCAGGCTATCCCCGTTAAGGTCGTTGAATTTAACCCCTGTGACGATCGGGCCGTATTCATAAGCACCGATATCAACACTAGCGCCGATCGTCCGGGGAAAGCCGGTACCCCGCTGGTCAGTCGCGCCAGCAGCAGCCGCAGCCGTGGCATCCCCGCCATCGATCGCCGGATTAAGTGTCGCAGTGCTGTCAGCCAAAGCATAAGTCACAGGAACGCCTGTAGCCTGGTTCAATCCTGCGGTAGGGGCGATGACATTTGCTAGAGGAACTGTCAGTTGCTGGGCGACAGGTAAATTGCTGCCAGCAACATTCCCGATCAAATTGCGGATACTGGTGGCAGCGAAGGATGTCCCGAACACGTCAGGATTCGCGCCGCCCAAATTCCCGGCGACGATCGAATTTAGGAGATTCACAGTACCGCCGTTAGTAGCAATACCCCCGCCCACAGCAAGAGCAGGGGCAGTTGCAGTCGCAGTGTTAGCAGTGATGGTGTTGTTAGTCAGAGTTGCAGTAGCGCCGCTGTTGACAAAAATCGCGGCACCCGCGCCCTGGCCCGGTGTCGCCCCCGCACCGCCAGCCGCGCCTCCGGTTGCTGTGTTGTTGAACAAAGTGCTGTTGTTCAGGGTCAAACTGCCAGTATTAACAAAAATTGCGCCTCCCAAACCAGCACCGCCGCCGCCGCCGGCTGGGCTGCCGACGCCGCCCGGGGTGAAAGCTCCCACTGTCGTGCTGGCTCCGCCTGCGGTACCGAAGCCGCCTCCGCCTCCGAAGCCTCCGACACCGCCGTTGCCGCCAACACCGCCGCCGCCACCGCCTCCTCCTCCTCCGAAGCCGCCAGCGCCGCCAATGCCCCCAGGGCCGGCTGCACCTACTGTGCCACTGCCGGCGACGCCACCAGCGCCGCCAGCGCCGCCGCCGCCTCCTCCTCCTCCGAGGCCGCCAGCGCCACCGGCACCGCCAGGGCCGCCCGTACCGCCGTTAGTCCCGCCGGTACCTGCGCCACCCGTACCGCCAGCGCCGCCGGGGCCGCCGTTAAGACCGGTACCTGGCAATCCGCCACTGCCGTTGCCGCCGTTGCCCCCATTGCCGCCCGTACCGCCCTCAGCGCCGATGCTTGGCAAGCCGGTGAGGCCAGTTTGACCGGGCCCACCTGCGGAAACAAAGGGAAACAGGCCTGCAAAATCGGTGTTGCCGCCCGGGCCTGCGACTGCGGGAGCGACGGGGGGCGCGCTGCCCGCGCCGCCCGTAGCGCTGTTGCCAGTAAAGGTCACGCTGTTAACTGTGACAGTGCCGCTGTTAATAAATAGTGCGCCTCCCATGCCGGCTGCACCGCCACCGCCACCTGTGCCCGCAGCGCCTGTAGATATACCACCGGTAATTGTCAGGTTGGAAAATGTGACTGGGGTAGTGGCGGTGTCGATGAAGAACCCCCGGTTATTGCCGAGATCTAGGGTGAAACCGCCGCCGGTAAAGGTGATAGGGGTAGAAATCCTGGGCAGAACCTGTCCGGGCGCAAAGGTGATGTTGCCGGTGATGGCGATCGTGTCTGCATTGGGCAAAGCGTTAGCCAGAGTTATCGCATCTCGCAGTTCCCCAAATGTGGCGACTAAAACTGCACTATAAGCTTCCCTCGCCTCAGCCGAAAATGCCAAAGGTGTTTCTATTTTGCCCGTAGTTACTTCGAGTTCCCAGTCTCCACCCAACGCAGCATTCCCCGTCAAGTTATCGGAAGCGGCAATATTTGCTCCGGTGAGCTGGCTCAGCCTTTCCACGAAAGCAACACCTGCTTCTGTGGCGGCGACGTTGCAACCGTAAAGCAGAATTTCGGGTTTAGCTGTAATTGGAGAGTTGGAGTTTGCCTCAGTTGTGGGCAAAGCAAACCATGTTTCTAAATAATTGCGGTAGCTTTCAATGTTGCACAGATTTAGTTCTGTGCCCCCCAGTTGCAAGCTGGCTGCTGCGCCGTGAGACAAAATGTGGACGGCTGCAATGTTTTGCCGCTGTTTAAGTGTTTCGGCGATTTGCTCAATGCCGTCGCGATCGGCTTTGAGAATAACAATTTCTGTATCGGGATTGACCGTTTCTGTTAAACTTTCGCAATCTTTAACTTGTGAATCTGCAAAAACTATCTGGTGTTTCCGTTCTTTATAGAGTTCCACGTTCAAATTCTCCTGGTACACGCACACATCAAATTCATATCACAAAGCAACCGCAGCAGCGATCGATCTTTTTCCAGCGCGGATGAGAGTCGATCGCCCCTAATTTCACCTAACCTAACTTTCACCTAAATTGAATATTGACAAAAACCTTTTTTTATGCTCCCCTGCCCTAACTGAGTTAGTTTGATTGTTGAGAAGTCTTAAAGGGGGATATTGTTCCGGCTGTTAAAAAAATGTTGGAGAAGACTTGCGCTGTTTATTGATATGCCAGAGATGGGTAAAATACCAGATTTTATAAAAATTGTCAATCGAATAATGAAGCGATGGCGATCGATATTTGTTAATCAAGAGTCATCAGTCACGGTTATTAGCTGTAAGCTGGTGTTATTTGGTAGTTGTTGGCTGCTGAATGATCTGTATGTGCGATCGACCAACCGCCATCAAATTTTTTTGTAGTGAGGAATGCAAGTCCTCATAAAACTCAGAGGACTTGCATTCCTCACTACAAAAGTTAGAACAGTTATTTTACAGGAATAGATAGGACTAATGAATGCTGAGTCATGACTAACATTCCTAGAGACTATTAGACTCAATAAACCGGGAAGAGGAAAGAAAATTTGGCGTGGCAGTCCCGAATATTAAATCCTCTTCCATTTGTGTGCGTCCAAGACTCACTAATTACCAACTTTCTTCATCGGGATTATTGGAATTGCTCCAGATTTCCACATCTAAATCATTGAGATAAATCAGAGCCGTTTCAATCTGTTTACTTGTACCGTTAAGTTCCAAGTCAAACCAACCGTCATCTAAAGTTTTGACCCCCAACAAAGCGGCATTAAAATTGACTGTCAAACCGTATTCAGAAATCAGGTTAGAGATGACAGGTTCCTGATGATATTCTTTAGGAACACGAATGCGAATGCGGGTTTGAGTTGGTCTGCTGTCACCACTATCAGATTTGGGAATATCTGATTCTTGGGTTCTGTGAAAATCGCCGATCGCCTCAAATTCAGATTCGCTAGTGTTGTGAGCTAACATTTGGGACTCCTAATGTTTGTTTCAGTTTACATTTTGCACCAAGATATTGTAGGGTGCGTCGCTGTGAGATTTTCGAGCTTCCAACCAGATTGTCGCTAGCGCCGCACCATACTAATGCCTGGTTTAAGGGATGAGGTTCACAGCGCGCACCTTAAAGCCCTAATGACTAATGACTAATGACTAATGATTAATGACTAATGACTAATGACTAATGACTAATGACTATTCTTCAACTTCTTTGATCCTAGTTTTTCGTTCTAAAATCTCCTTAAGCACGAGGGTAACAACTGCTAAAAGACCGAGAACTACCGCCGCAGAAAATGCGGCTTGCGTCGCGTACTGCTTGTAAGCATCCTCTACAAACAAAGGCAAAGTTTGCGTTTTTTTAGCAATATTTCCCGACACCACAGAGACGGCTCCAAATTCTCCCATTGCTCTAGCATTGGTCAAAATTACTCCGTAAAGCAATCCCCAGCGAATACTCGGAAGCGTGACATTCCAAAAAATTTGCCAGTCATTTGCTCCCAAAGTTTTCGCCGCCTCTTCTTGATCAGTTCCCACTTCTTCCAAAACAGGAATCACTTCGCGGGCCACAAAAGGCAAGGTAACAAAAGCAGTAGCCAGCACCATTCCAGGAAAGGCAAAAATAACCCTGATATTTGCAGCCTCCAACCACGGCCCGAACCATCCCAGCCGACCGTAAAGCAGTACAATCATTAAACCTGCAACTACGGGAGAGATGGCAAAAGGCACGTCTAAAAGGCTGATTAATAGGGTGCGTCCCCGAAATTTGTTGCGACCAATTACCCAGGCTGCACACAAACCGAATACTGTATTTATAGGCACAACTATCAGAGAAATTACCAGGGTAAGTTGCGCTGCGTGCAGAAAATCCGGCGAAGTTAAGTTAGACAAAAATGGCTCAAATCCCTTTCTGAAAGCTTGATAAAAAACGTTGACAGTAGGGATAAATAAGACAAGAGCGAGATAGCCGATCGCAATTCCGATTAAAGTTGGTTTTACCCAAACTTTTTCCTGACTCCGACTAGAACCTGCGGGCGGAAATGTGTAACCAGCGGGTGAATTGATATTAGCCGTCATAGCGTCTTCTCCATGCTTGTAAGAGATTAATTGCGAACAGCATTGCCAGGGAAATACCTAACATGACAGTGCCTATAACTGTTGCTCCTGCATAGTCGTACTGTTCCAATCTTTGAAAAATTAATACTGGCGCGATTAAATCTTTGAACGGTATGTTAGAAGCTACAATTACAGTAGATCCGTACTCGCCAACCGCTCGCGAAAATCCGAGTGCTACTCCGGTTAAAATAGACGGAAATAGCGGCGGCAAGACTACTCGCCAGAAGGTTTGAAATTGAGATGCACCTAAGCACCAAGCTGCTTCTTCGATGTCTTTTTCCATCTCGTTTAAAACTGGCTGTACGGTTCTAACTATAAATGGCAAGGAAATAAATATCATCGCTATACCTACGCCCAAGCGAGTAAAGGATATCTTGATTCCCAAAGGTGCAAAAAACGAACCAATCCAGCCGTTATCGCTGTAAACTGTGGCGAGAGTTAAACCGGCAACGGAGGTGGGCAGTGCAAAAGGCAAATCGACGATTGCATCGACAATCCGTTTTAAGGGGAAGTCGTAGCGGACTAAAACCCAGGCAATTAATGTGCCGAATACTCCGTTAATTAATGCCGCAATTAATGCCGTAAAGAAGGTGACATCGTAGGCGGAAAGGGCGATGGGACTGGTGGCAATTTTCCAAAATTCGGCGGGGTTTGCTGTGCTGGCTTTCAGCAGCAATGCTGCAATTGGAACTAACAGCATTAAGCTGAGGTAGCCTAGGGTAATTCCCCAAGGTAATGTGATTTTGCCGATCGCCCTTTTGATATTTTCGATCGGAGATTGAGGGTTACTGATTGCAGATGATTCAGCCATAAGTGAATAGTTTTGAGGTGGAAAGAATAATTGCGCTCCGGGGCTGGTTTTACCAATAATAATTGCCTAAAACCAATCATCTCGTAAACCTGCCCCGGCCACTACTGTCTAATTGAACCTTGAATTTTGTCAAAAATAGCTCCGTCATCGAAGAATTTTTGCTGAATATCTCCCCAACCGCCTAAGTCTTGAGCTGTAAATAGGGTTTTGATGGGGGCATATTTTTGGACAAATTCTGGTTCCGCCGCTACTGTCGCATCTACTGGGCGGAAGCCGGCTTTGGCAAATTCTCGCTGAGCTTCTGGGGTGTACAGAAACTTGACAAATGCTTCGGCAACTTCGCGAGTGCCGTGTTTATCAACGTTTTTATCGACGATGGCAATGGGATTGTCGATCGAAACATTGACTTCTGGAATAGTATAAGTTGGTTTTTCACCTTTCTGACCAGCCAGGATAATCTCGTTTTCGTAGTTAATTAAGGCGTCGCCTTGACCTTGTTTGAAAAATACGTCGGTGGCTTCGCGGGCGTCTTTAGTCAGGATGGGGACGTTTTTGTAAACTTTAGTAGTCAAGTCTAATGCTTTGGTTTCGTCTCCTCCGGTTTTAAGAACCGAACCCCAGAGTGCCAGGAAATTCCAGCGCGCAACGCCTGATGTTTTGGGATCGGCAGTAATCACTTTTACTCCGTCTTTGCTTAAATCTTCCCAGGTTTTGATGCCTTTGGGATTGCCATCGCGGGTGACTATTGCTGCTACGGATTTGCTGACTATCCCTTCGTTGGGGACTTCTTTTTCCCACCCAGGCTCAATGAGTCCGGCTTTTTCGATTCTTTGAGTGTCGAGGGCGAGGGCTAGGTGTACGATGTCTGCTTCTAAACCGTCAATTACGGCCCGAGTTTGGGAACCGGAACCGCCGTAGCTTTGGTTGAAGGTTACGGTTTGGCCTTTTTCTTTTTGCCATTGTTCTATGAATTTGGGAATTATGGCTTCGTGGGCGGCTTTGGTGACGGCGAAGGATACTAGGGTTAATTCTACGTTGCCTTTGTTGGCTGCTGGGGTAGCACCGCCTTTGTTGGCTGCGGGGTTATTGGTGGTTCCCTGGCCGCAGGATGCAACGGCTAGACTTAAAGTTATTCCCACTAAAAATAGCGACACAAATCTTTTGAGCGCCGTAAATGATTGATTTGTGCTGGCTGGTGGCTGTTGTGGCCAGTGAAGGTGTTGAGTTAGGCGTTGCCACGGGCTCATTATATTTGTTCCTCTAGTAAAAGTACGGTTATTAGGTCGGAATACCGTAATTATGGTTGTGAAGTACGATTATAGACAAGAGCAAGTCAAAAGGCAACAAAAAAAACAAATTGGGGGAACTCAGGGTCGATCGCATATCCTGAAGTCTTTTCCGTCGGTGGTTTGGATTCAGATTCGGGGTAAAATGTAAAGTCTATAAATAAATATTATTATTGAGTTAAGGTGCTAAGCTGGCGCGGCTGCACGATACGCCTGCACGATACGCCTTACATATACCATCGGCCGATCGCCCAAATGTAATAGCCCTGCCCCAGCGAGATATGCCTGACTCGCGCGATCGTCCTTAAGTAAGAAAAAGTTTTAACTGGTATGTCCTTACCCCGCCCCGTCTCAGACACCCTAATTGAACTGTTGAAGCCTGTAGCCTCTGAATTAGGAGAAAGATTGGGCGCAAGCGCTGTCAACGAACGTTATGCAGAAATTGAGCCGTCTGGTTCTTCAGCTTTGAACCAGCAAATCAAAAAAGATCCCCGCTGGATTAAAGCACAAGTAAGATATTTGCAGCGGCAGCAGGCCAGAGAACAAGAATTAATCGCGATCGCCGGCGCAGAAGAATGGGTAAAGGAAGAACGGGCTAATCGAATTAAGGCACAAGAAGTAAGAGATAAGCGGGCAATTAGCAAACTTTGCCGCGACTTAATGCGGGAGTTTCAATCAGAAGCAATTCGAGTTAAGCTGAACGAAATTCAAACAATTTGGGACAGGGACAACTGGTTTTCTAATTTGAGCAGGCAGGAAACTGAACAGATTTTGCAGCAGCAGCAGCACCGATTGCTGCTGTTAGTTGCTCCCGCAAAAATTAGCGAAGATTGCCCCGATTCGTTTCGCCACAATCTGAATATCGAGCTGCCGGCTAAGTTAAGAGCTTTTTTGAACCAGCACTACCCCCCGCACGGAGATTTGTGCCCGGTTCAGTTTTACGGAGACTATTTCAAAAAATCCATTTCTGATATTGATGTGGAGCGGTTGCAGACTGTGTTGTCTCCCGTACCGACAGCTATACTGTACAGCGATATCAGCGATTATGAAGTTAATTTTCATGTTGGTTTTTGGGGAGTCATCAATCAGAGCGTTTCTCTAGTGGCGATGCAGCCTTGGAATTGGGAAGAGGTTTATAACCAGTTGGAGGCAGAGGGAAAAGATACAAAGCTGAGCCTGCGGATTATTCGGCAAATAATTGTGACTATTCACAAGTTATTGGCGGCTTTTTTAGCTGATTTGTATTATTTAAATATCGATTTTACTCACGAACCTCAGTTATTTAAATTAGAGGCGGAATTTGCTCAGGAATGGTTTTCTAAAGATTGGGCTCAACCTTATATTGAAACTCTTAAAGAAATTCAGGAGCAGCAGCGAATAGTCTCTAAGGGAGAGATGCGGCGGCTGGCGCTGCGAGAGGCGAAAGCTAGGGCGGAACGCCAGCGTTTGGAGGAGGCTGAACTCAAACGCAGAGAGGAAGCTGAGGCAGCATCTAAGCGGGTGAAGGAATTAGCTCACAAATTAAAACATCAGAAATGGCGGTGTGTATATACGGTGCCAGGACATTCATCGTTTGTGAATTCTCTGGCGATTAGCCCTGACGGCAAAATTTTGGCTAGCGGTAGTTGGGATAAAACTATTAAGATTTGGGATTTAGAAAGCACGGAATTAATTGGCACTCTGACGGGACATTCCGATCGCGTAAATTCGGTTGCTATTAGCTATGACGGAAAAATGTTGGTCAGCGGCAGTTCGGACGAAACAATTAAGTTTTGGAATTTGCACAGCGGCGATTTGCTGTGTACTTTTCCCGGACATTCTATGGAGGTGAATTCGGTGGCGATTAACCCGAAGCGCCTGGTAATTGCTAGCTGCGGCGGGGCTGATAATACGATTAAGCTTTGGAATTTGCGGAGTGGTGAGTTGCTGCGGACTTTGAAGGGTCATTCTGACAATGTGAATGCGGTGGTTTTTAGCCCGGACGGTAAAATATTGGCGAGTGGCAGTTCGGATGCGACGAGCAAGGTTTGGGATGTGGAAAGCGGCAAGTTGCTGCGGACTCTTTCGGGGTTGAATGTTGGGGTGAATTCTGTGGCGATCGCGCCGGATGGTCAGATTCTTGCTAGCGTCAGCAATGATTATACGATTAAGCTGCGGAATTTGCATACGGGCAGTTTGTTGCGGATTTTAAATACTAATTCTGGGAGGGGAAACGGTGTAACGAATTTAGGAACGAATGAGGCGGTGCATATTTTGCAGAATTATGTGAGTCGGGGCGAGTCGGTTGCTATCAGTCGGGACGGTTTGACTTTGGCTAGCGGGTGCGATGATAATACGATTAATATTTGGAATTTGCAGACGGGGGAGCTGTTGAGCGCTCTTAAGGGACATTCGGGTACGGTGTATTCGGTGGCGATCGCACCTTCGGGCAATTTGCTCGCCAGTGGCAGTGCGGATCAGACGATTAAGATTTGGCGCTGCGATTAGTTAATTGGCAGTGGGCTGTGGGCAGCGGGCAGACAATTTCGGTTTTGCCCTTACGGGGAGGGGTTTTGAGCGAATTTGAAAAAAAAGTTGGCTGGGGGGGTTGCGCTAATGACTATAAGTTTGCTATATTAAGTTTCACTGCTGGTGTAACTCAGTTGGTAGAGTAGCTGATTTGTAATCAGCCTGTCGCAGGTTCAAATCCTGTCACCAGCTTTATAAGTATAATTTTGATAGATAGGGCTAGCTAGAGGTCACAAGCTCTATGTTGACGATCGAGCAAATTGAAGCCGCTATCCTGGATCTACCACCAGATAAGTTTCATCAACTTCTGGAATGGTTTTTTGAGTTGGATTATCGGCGTTGGGACGATCAGTTAGAACAAGATATTGCTGGCGGTAAGTTGGAAGATTTAGCGCAGGAGGCGATCGCAGATTTTGAGGCGGGGCGCTATCGGGAAATTTGATGCACTACACGACTCGTCGATTTTGGGAATGCTACAACGCTTTACCTGAAACCGTAAAGCTTTCAGCCGATCGATGTTACGAATTACTCAAAGCCGATCCAACTCATCCATCGCTGCATTTCAAAAAAGTCGGCAAGTATTGGTCAGTCAGAGCCGGACAAGACTACCGAGCGGCGTTGCTGAATCAAGGTATGAATCAACTTTTCGCTTGATGTTACAAAACTCACCCTCAAGCGGGCTTCTAGCAATTGGGAAATCTTGAATTCATACCTGTATTCAGCAACGCCTACCGAGCTTTGGGTATAGGGATTGAGCAGGGTATTTTGTGGTTTTGGATGGGCGCGCACGCAGAGTACGATCGGCTTATTGGCTAACAGTAACATCCATTTTACCTAACGCAGCGCAGGCTTGTGTCAACCATTCAATTGTTGGTGCATCAAGTACGGGTTCCAGTTTCTCGACTACAGCAGCATGATAATTATTCAACCATCCTAGTTGAGTCTTTGACAGCCGATCGACATTTATTAATTTGCGCTCAAACGGAATATACGTCAGCGATTCAAATCCGTACCAAACCGTACCGTTTTTGGATGGCATTTCCCTGACAACATAGAGATTTTCGATGCGAATTCCGCCCCATCCCGGTTCGTAATATCCCGGTTCGATGCTCGTTACCATTCCCGCTTCCAGGGGATACTGCACAGATTTGCTGATGCCATTGGGCCCTTCGTGACCGGCTAAAAACGCGCCGACTCCGTGCCCTGTACCGTGTCCGTAGTCTAGCTGTTCTTGCCATAATACCGCACGGGCGATCGCATCTAATTGCGCTCCGGTTGTTCCTTTGGGGAATTGCTGCATTGCACAGTTGATGTGCGCGATTAAGACTGTTGTGTAGTGTTCTATTTGTAGCGCCGTCGGTTCTCCGACACTTACTGTTCTCGTATCGTCGGTTGTACCTGCTAAATATTGCGCGCCTGAGTCCAATAACAGCAGTTCCCCCGGTTTTAACGTTATTTCAGGGCTGGGGGTTCCGTAATGTACGATCGAGCTATTGGCTCCCGCACCGGCGATCGTTCTAAAAGTTAAAGTCTGAAAATCTGTTTCTTCTTGGTAAAATTTTTCGATGCTTTCTTTGACATCAAACTCGGTCACTACATTACCATTTTCTAGCTGTTCTGTCAACCACTTTAAAGTCAAAACTTTCGCTCGACTTGCTTTGTAATTAGCTGATTTCATCTGCTCGATTTCAACGGGATTTTTGCGAGCTTTCATCCCTTCTACCGGATGATTATCAAAAACTATTTCGATGTTGTAAAACTGCGCTTCTTGATGGTTTAATATTAACTGGTACGTGCCTGCTGTGCTGTGTTTCGGGTCTAAAAGTACCCGAACTTTATGTGGCAAATTTACGCAAGTTTCTAATGTATGCGGATAGTCTGTGTAGGGAAGCAAAGTTACATCCGCCCGCAATTCTTGCTTGATTTCTAGCGAAAGTCGTTCGGGATTTGTAAACAAAAACGCTGAATCTGTGGTGACAATGGCATAGGAGATGAAAATAGGAATGTGGGGAATATCCGAGCCTCGGAGATTGAACAGCCACGCTATTTGATTCAGGTTGGTAATCGGAAGCACATCGATATTGGCTTTTTGCATCGCTTCCCTGACTCTGGCTAATTTTTCGGCGGCGGTTTCTCCTGTCAGGGATGCAGGTAAGCTAAATATGGGCTCTGCATCAATCGCGGGTAAAGTCTCTGCTGTTTGCCAAGGAGTTTGCGATCGCACTTTGTCTGTCAAATTCTCCCGGATTGGTATGAGATCAATCTCCGCAGTTGCAAATTTTTTCACCCAATTTTGATATTGCTCTGTCGCTACGGTAAACGGGTCAAAACCCATGCGAATTTTCGTTGATTTTTCTGCCGATTCTACAGCGAGTTTTTCTAAAGTTTCAATTAATGTTAAATTTTCTTCTAATCCAAGTTTTGATATTGCGATTAGTGCAGCATCTACTTGCAATTCTGCTTGTTCGTAATAGCGGGAATCCACAAACAACCAAGCGGAATTTTTGCCAACCAACAAATCGCCGGCGGAACCCGTAAAACCGCACATCCAAGCTCGCCGCTGCTTGGCTGCTGGAACTGATAAATTTAAGTGTTCGTCAACCGCTGGGATTAAATAGCAATCTAAGTCGTAATCTGCCATTAAATCGCGCAAGTCGGCCAGTTTGGCAGCGGAGGTATCTTGAATATTTGTATTTGCTTTCAAGTTCGTGGCAACCATTTTTAAATTTCCTATTTTACTTGTTTAAAATTGTCTTCAAACCTTTAACTAATCTCCTAATACCTGCGGTGGCGGTTGCTTTCTCCAAAGCACCATAAGCAACGCGCAAATAGCAGCCGTTATCCATACCGAAGGTTGTACCGGGAAGCACTGCTACGTGATATTCGCGAATTAATTGTTCTACTAATTCCATTGTATCGAGTTCAGTATCAACTTTCAAGAAAAAGTAGAAAGCTCCGCAGGCAGGGGAAATTGTACACAAATTTTGGATAGTATTGAGTTCGTCTAATACGAGTTGGCGTACAGATGCGATCGCCCTCACATAATTATCGCAGTAACCTCTACCAACTTGCAAGGCTCCCAGGGCTGCATACTGAGAAATTACCGGCGGACAAATTAAGATTGTATCTTGAATCTTTCTCACTGAAACGAGCAAGTGTTCTGGGATTACCATATACCCGATCCGCCAACTCGCAAAACCGTAAGCTTTGGAGAGGCTAAACAGAGAAATTGTATGTTCGCTGCTGTTGGGAAAAGCGGCGGGCGAACAGTGTTTTACGCCGTTATAAGTAAAATATTCGTATGCTTCATCGCTGATGTGATATATGTTGTGCTGGCGACAAATTTCGTTAACTTCCCGGAGTGCTTCCACCGAATAAACAACACCAGTGGGATTATTTGGTGAAATGGTAACTATGGCTCGCGTTTTGTCCGTAATTGCTTTTTTTATAGCATCGATATTAAGTTGATATTTGGCGTCTGTTTCTACTATCACTGGTCGGCAATTTGCCATAATTGCTGCCATTTCGTGGTTGAAGTAATAAGGTGATGGGATAATAACTTCGTCCCCCGCCGAAGTGATAGCGAGAATGGCGTTGGTAAATCCCATATTGCTACCGGCGGTAACGACAATGCAGCTTTTGCTATTAATCTCTATGTCGTTATCTGTTTTTAGTTTGGCGGCGATTGCATCCTGTAATTGTCGAATTCCTTCGACTGCTTTGTATTTGTGATTGTCGGAATTTGCAAAAAATTCGGGGATTTTTTCAAATGATTCTTGTGGCGGATTGTAGTAAACTACGCCTTGTCCTAAAGATATTGTTCCCGGATTTTGGCGAATCAGTTCGCCAACTACTGGAATTATGGGCGACTGTACCGATTGCATTCGAGTCGCGTGATTTTTCATCATATATTATAGGTAATTGTAGGGGCAGGTTTAGTGATAATGTACGTCCTTAAGCAAGTTTACTATTGCACGCACGCACCTCTCCACTTCAGGAGCTATGTACTTCTATTTTAGAACCTTGCGGGGATTTGGAAACTTTAACTTGTGCGGGCAATCTTTCTCCCAATTCTCGAACGTGGGTAATCACTCCAATCAGCCTGTCTCGCTGCCGCAAAGATTCTAAAATTTGAGTAACGCTTTCGAGAGTTTCCGTATCTAAAGTGCCAAATCCTTCATCTAGAAACAAGCTGCCCAAGTGAGCTCCTTGAGACAGTTTTTCTGACAAAGCTAAAGCCATTGATAAGGAAGTTGCAAAGGTTTCGCCGCCGGAAAGAGTGCGTACTCGTCTAGCTTCGCCGCCGTTCCAATTATCTGCTACCCAGTATTCGCCGTCTTGGTTTTTTAGTTTGTAGCGATTTTCGGTTAATTCTTGCAAAATAAAGGTGGCGCTGCCGACTAATTCTGCTTCTAAATGTTCTAGAATGTAGGATTGAAATTCGTTGGATTTGAGATTCTGCGCTAAGGTGTGATAAGTTTGCTCTTGTTCTGTGAAATTTGTGATTTGCTGTGACAGTCTTTCGGCTTGTTCGAGATTTTGGGCTGCTACTTGAATCCAAGCTAAAAGTTCGGCGCGGTTGTTGTTGGCTTGTTTGAGGTTTTCTTGGGCGGTATTTTTTGCCGATCGCACTTGTGCTAAAGTATTCTCATCGGTAGTTCTGCCTGTGATCGCCTCGCTCAAATCTTTCGCCCGCGTCTCTAACTGAATTTTTGATTCGCGGTGAGAGCGAATAGCATTTTCCCAGTCTGATTGTTCCTTAACTGTCGCAACCGCTGCTAAAAAGGTCTCTTCTGTGAAATCAGCCGCCGTTAATTTTGCTGACCAATCCAGGTTTAGATGCTGTTTATGAGCCTGGGCTTGCCCAAAAGCCTCTCCAGCTTGTTGCTCTCTCTCTGCTGCTTGAATAACCTTATTTTGAGCAGTTTGATATGATTTTTCGGCAACTTTCAGCAGATTTGCCAAGTCTTGCTTGTCTTGTTCTAAGACTTTTGCTAAATTAGCATAAGGTTGATATTCCGTAATTTGATAAAGCGCATTTACACAACTTTGCAACTGCTGCTGGCGCCGGTCTGATTCGGCGATCGCATCTTGATATTCCTGCTGTTTAGCTGCTTGAGTCGCCACAGCAAAATTAAATTTTTGTTGAAAATTATCATATTCCAATGATGCGAGTTGGAACTGCTGTTCGGTTTGGCGGTATTGGCGATCGCTCTCTTTAAGGATGGTCAACTCCTGTTGCAACCCCAAGCTTTCCCAATGATGAGTCTCCAGAACTTGAGTGATTTCCTGCTGCAATTCGGCAACTTTATTCGCGGTTAATTCCAACATTTGAGCAATTTCCGACTCTTTTTGCAGGCAGGCAGCAACTGCACTTTTTCTCTCAGCAGCCAGCCTTTGAGCATCTTGAAAAACCTGATTTGCATCCGCCAATTTCCGGCGCAAATCAGCGACATCGACAATATTAGAATTGGGCAAAGGAGGGAGCAGATCGCTCTCAGGATGCACCCCCCCGCACACCGGGCAAGTCTCGCCAGAATTCAGCGACATTCTGACAGCAGCAACACTCTCTAAACGTGCCGCTTCCGCATTAGCGGTTTGGGCAGCTTCTAACTCGCGATCGCACTCTTTTAGTCGGATTTCGGCTGCTTCTAAATTAGTGGCAACCTCCACATAATTGTGTTGAACCCTTTCCTTCTCTGCCAGAGATTTATCCAACTGTTCTTGCTGAGTCTTTTGCTGCTTGGTAATTAGCTGAATTTCCATCAATAAGGGTGAAATTTGCTGCAATTGCTCTAAACGCTTTCCTCCCAGCGAATACTGTTCGAGCTGTGCCGCTGCTTGAGTAACTCGAAAACCCGCGCCTTGAATTTTAGTGTTAGCAGCTTGCAGTTCTTTATCTGCTGCCATAAAAAAGCGGAGTTTTTCCTGTTGAATTTTTTGGGCAAGCGCCACTTCTTTTTCTAATTGAGCGCGCTGTTCTTCATATACTTTAGCAGCAGCTAGAGCATCTTCGCGAGCCTTAATTTGTGGCGCTAGCACCTCTTCTTTCGCTTTTGCCGCGTCAAGTTGCTGCTGCTCTACTGCTAGCTCAGAGCGAGCTTTAATTAACTGCTTTCGCGCTGCCACCGAGGCACTTTGGGCAGTTTCATACTGACTGCGAGCCGATCGCACTAAAGCCCAATCTCCCTGTAAATGATTGGCAGCTTGCGCTCTGTCTAAACCCTGTGCTAAAATTGAAACCTCAGCAGAATTAGCATTTAATTTAGCCAGTTCTTGTTGTAGCTCTTGCCAGCGAGCAATTTGCGAAAATAGCTGTTCCTCTTCATCTAGATTCTTTTGAGCTTTCATCACAGCGCGATCGAATTCAGGCAACTGCTGCTCTAAAATCAAAAGTTGCGATCGTCTTTGATCCACCTCATCCGCCGTCGGCGCACTTAAATCCGCTAGCTGCCTTTCCACCATTTCCCGTTCCTGTTTCAGCAACTTTGCGAGTTCATTTGTTTCCTTCCGCATCTGCTCAAAAATCTCAAATCCCGCTAACTGCCGCAAAATTTCCCGGCGTTTTGAAGTATCCCCTTTAATAAACTCATCAAACTTACCTTGAGGCAAAACAATGGCTCGTGTAAAAGTATCAAAATCCATTCCTAAAATCTGTTCAATCGTATTTTGAACAGCAACGATACTCGTCCCCAAAGTTTCCCATTGACCATTTTGCCAGTGATCCAAAATCACCTTATTTTCGGGAGATTTCGGACGGAAACGCCACCTTCGCGTCACCCGATACTGTGCCGAACCCACAGCAAAACGCAACTGCACTTTTAAATTTTCGCTGCCTTGACTCGCCAAATCACTTACTTGTTTGCCACTGCGAGTAGTAGTACCAAAAAGAGCGTAAGTCATGGCATCTAGCAGTGAAGATTTGCCCGCGCCTGTAGCACCAGTAATTGCAAACAAATCGAGTTGAGAAAAATCTAAACGCTGTTCGCGGTGGAAGCTGGTAAATCCTTCGAGAATAAGTTCGAGTGGACGCATACTGATTTTAGATTGGGGATGTGGGGTTTTAGATTGTTATATTCAGGTCTACTGTCTTCCTTCTACAGTCTTCCCGATCCCCCCTAACCCCCCTTAACAAGGGGGGAACAAGAGTATTATCAAAGTCCCCCTTCTTAAGGGGGATTTAGGGGGATCTAGACTCGACTACAAGCGACATTGAGCGTGGGTTTCAGTGTTAAAACTATTTGAAATTTGAGATTTTGGATTTGGGATTGTATCTTTTTACCCATTTAATTGTTAACTGTTTCCTTAAACTTCTTATACAAATTTTGAAATTCCTCCAATACTATCGGTTTCGGTGTCGTTCCCAAGCGGTTTTGATAATAGTTGCAAAACTCGGCTGCCGGATCGAAATTATTGGGATCGATATTAGTTATTTCTGTTGCTTCTAGCGCTGCATCTGGATAGCGCGGTTCAATTAACAGCGCTTGAGAACAGATTTGGCGCACACGATCTGCAAGTCCGATTTGCGGACTGTCTAGTTCGACAATTACTTTCAAGAAACCCGGATGGTACTGATGAGCTTCTAAAGTTTCATCAAGATTGTCGTTATGACATTTAAGCACTTTTAACGGCTTGTGGCAAGCCACAGGCTTAAATTCCACCTTTGCCTGACTTCCCGGCTCAAGTTCTATCAAGCAAAATCCTTTTTCCTGTTCCGCTTCTCCAAAATCTAACTGAATCAAAGAACCCGAATAATAAGCGGGAGAAGTCTCAGAAACCCGCTGGTGAATGTGGATGTGTCCGAGGGCAACATACTGAGCTTCCGGGGGCAGGGTTTGCGCTGACAGCAGGTATTTTTCTCGCGTGTAATAAGCGACTTCAGATTTTGCCAATCGAGCGCCGTCAATGCTCATGTGTGCCATGAGAAGATTGACAGTATTGTCTCTAAAATCCCTGGTTAAATCTTCGATTAAATATGCTACAATTTCGCGGTAATCTTTTCGGCGATCGGCATCGCCAGACTGCCACAGAGAATTAGCATCTAACAGTCTTTGTTCGGAAGCAAAAGGCATTGCTCCTACACAAAGTTTACCGCTTTTTGTATTAAGAGTAATTGTGCCGCCGTCGGCGGAAAGCCTGGGTTTGCCTAAAGCGCGAACACCAGCCAGGGAAAGCAATTGCGCGATGCTGTCGATGCGGGATGCCGAATCGTGATTACCGGCGATCGCAATTGCGGGAATTCCTGCTGCTTGGAGTTCGCAGAAAAAGTTATAAGCAATGCGTTCGGCGTAAGCGGGAGGGTTGGGCACGTCGAAAATGTCACCGGCAACGAGCACAGCATCAACATCCAAGGCTTTTGCTTGCTTCAAAATCTGTTCCAGGGCGATCGCAATTTCAAAAGTGCGATCAATCCCTCGAAAACGTCGCCCTAAATGCCAGTCAGCAGTATGAATTATTCGCATAGTACGAGGAGTATTTTGTTTATTTTAATAGAAACGCGCCACTTTTCAATCTTCCTCATTGTCTTGAATTGCTATTTCAATCTCATCAGGATATGCCTCAGCATAAGCCCAAGCATTCGCCAAATCAGCGGCACGCAGAGTCGGATAGTCTTCTAGGAGTTCAGCCTCAGAAATACCTAAACGGCGAGCATTCACCAGCACCCAAACAGGAATTCGCGTTTGTCTGATGCAAGCATCGCCGCCGCACACGCCGGGAGTCTTTTGAATTCCCGACCAAAATTTTCTTAAACTTTGGGCTAGTAATTCTATAGCTTGAGCCTTCTCTTCGGGAGTTAAAGCTAAGAGTTGCGGTTGCAATTCTTTCAGTGTCGTATTTGCAGTTATTGAGTTCATAAATATTAACTTTTTTTTGCCATACAGGTATTCTAGCACTGGTGGCTAACTCAAAACTTTCATTCAACAGGCTGCACATCGTGAAACCGAGTATAATCAACCACCCGCCCTCCCGTCGCCGATTTCAAAAGAATATCTACAAACCGCATATTCCACATAATTTCAGACGCCACAAAAGAATGTCGTGCATGAATAGTTTGCGAAACAGTTTCGTCAATTCCTGTTAACGTAATTACAATTTCCGCTTGCTGATCCATCAAGTCTTGGGCAGTAAGTTGGTACAAAGGACTGCTCTCCTCAATTGCGTGCATAACCGTCCAAGTTAATGCAAAAACCGGAGAGTGACTCCGCACTAATTGCAAATCGTAAAAACGCCGCATAAATTCTCCTTCCGGTGTTACCTCGTCACGGATCAAAGTAGCGCGCTGCTGCGCTTCTAAAATTTGGTTGAAACGCTGATTTGCCGTGCGGTACATCAGAGTCGGAACGCCGTTGAAAGGAGCGATCACAGCTACGCGGCTGAAGATAACTCTAGCTGTTGGTCTGGAAAATCTCGAAAAAGCCAGTCCCGTCACCATCGCCACTCCCCACAAACCAAAAAGCGCTTGGATCGCGACTATAGTATTAGCGTAATCAGTACGCGGATACATAGAGCCGTAGCCGATCGTCGCCATTGTTTGCACGCTGAAATAAAAGGCATCTTGGAAAGAACCCGGCCGCGCGTTAGCAATGCAATCTCCTCCCGCCAAGTAAGCTAAGGCAAATAAAGAATTTGTGACTGTATACGAAATACAAATCAGCATGAAAAATCGTGGCCAAGAAAGAGTTAGCAGCCTGTGGTAGAGGTCGGCAAAATGCAGGCGAGGTACTCCCAGCTTGACAATATTTAACGGGAATTGTCCTTGGCGGCTAACTAAACGCGCCGGTTCCTGGCGGTTGCGGTGAATTTTCATTGCGATTTGTAACTCCGGCTGTTTCAATTTGTAACTATTGCTTTGAGCGGGAAAAGTTATCCTTTAGACTGATGTCTGATTCTAAAAATTAAGATAAAACTGGAGTTTAGAAATGGTTGAGCTTAACTGGCATGACTATCTCGTTATGGTTTCTTTTGTGGCTTCTATTGCGGGTCTAGTCCTGCTGGGCGATAATCGCAACTCGCAGCCAACGGACGAGCGCACTTTGAGCGAAGAAATCCTAATCAAGATGAGCTTTACTTACTGGATAGTCTACTGCATCTCTGTTTTCGGGCTAAAACTTCACCTACCAGAAGATAGCTGGTTATTGCTCAGTTTGAAGCTGACTACTGTTCTTTCTTACTTGTTGACTGCTTCTAGCATACTCAGCCTGCCGCTGCAACGCATGGCTGTCCGACGAGTTGAAGATTAACAAAAGGTTTTTGTAGTAAGGACTTCAGTTCTTTCGATCGCGGTGAAGAAAAACTAAAGTCCTGACTGCAAAGCTATTTGAGTTATGTTACCGGGCAATAAGCTCACAGTTAGCTGTGAGCTTGTTTAATTGTTTATGATGTGAGGGATGCAGACTAACGCGCCCACAATGGCTAGGGTCGATCGCACTCGTACTTGAAATTGCCATTCTCTTCCTAGTTTCCCTTGGCTGCGGCAATCTCATCGAGTATCCCTTGGCGAAGCCGGCGCGTTAGCCGATAGCATGAGGTGGAGTTGGTTAGCAGCCTACACTTTATGCGATAGCAAAGCGTGTAGGAATGCCACGAACTTAGCTGGTTAGGATTTAAAGCCTTTAGAGCTTTTCTTTTTCTCCTGCGGTTTAGACTTTGACTTATTAACTTCGCCTAAAGCTTCCTGAAATAAGTTGTGCAGGTGCAGGGGAACGCTGGCAATTTCCGGGAGTTCGGGTTCTAAGGGTTTTTTAAACTCTTGCAGCAGGGCATCTAAATCGCGATCGATCTGAAAGTCTGTACGTTCCAATACAGTTTGCAAAATTTGTTCTAATTTCGCTGGATTAACTTGAGCTAACCGTTGCCAAATCCAGGCATTAATTGCAGGATCTTCTAGATAGTTACGCACCAGCTTCTCGTAACCCGGAACGGTTGAAAAGTCTTCGGCTGCTAGCAGTGCAGTAAATTGAGCGTAAGTAGACAAAAAGGTTTGTCCCCAGCGAGGATGAGAAAGTGCTGTCACCTGTTCGGCTTTCTTGAAGCGATCGGGCAATTCGACTTTCGGGATTACCATTTTTGAGTGAGGATCGCTATCTATCGCTACCTCAACGGAAGAAAGATCTGCACCGGCTGCTGCTATAGCTGCTGCTTTTATTTCTTCTGCATCGACTCCGGCATCTTCAACGAGATCCGCGAGAGATTTACTTTCATCCATGCCGATACCAGCTAGGCGTTTTTTAGTGATTACTTCCTGAAATTCAGCCAACTTTTTATTCAGGTGATATCCCGATAGCGTCACTTCATCGCTGCCAAAAAATTCGGTAAAATCTTCGTGGTACTGTTCTACCGACTCCCAAGCTTGCTCTAACAATTCCGGGGCATCGCTGTACAGGTTCTTTTTGTGATTTTGCTTGAAATTGCCGATCGCCACCGCCAACTTCGGCTTGCCCAATTTCCCCATCGCTATGGGAGGGCCCGAGAGTATCCACCAGTCATCGGTGAGAGGAGCAATCCGGGCTCGCAAGATTTCTCCTAACTTAAAGCGAGACATTTCTTGCAGGAAATTAGCCCTGTTTGGCTTGACAACGTAGTGCTTAGCCGTCAGCCAGTTCATCAGTTCAAACCTGTCGGGGGAAAGTTGAGTGATTTCAAATAAGCCGGTGAAGCTTCTGTGCTGCCAACTTTCTAGCAAGCTGCGATCGCTCTCGGTTAAATCCGGCTGACTTTCGACAAAAAAGTCGATCGGCGTTTTCTCTCCAACTTTACCTTCGATGGTAAAACTGTCAATCACTTGATTTTGCTGAGCAATATCATAGCGCTCGCCGCTCGATCGAGCTGCTGCAAAAGCTTCCAAAGCTACCGCCAACTCTCCCTCTGCATCCAGCACAAAGTCAATTAAATTTTGCTTGAGTGTCCAAGCTGTTTCCAACATTTCATTCACAATTTATACCGATTTTGAATCAGAGGATTTAGATTAACAATTATCCGATTTGAGGCCACGAACGCTTTCCCGCTCCGGCTGCGATTGCTAATGTACATCGCGAACAATGACAAAAATATGCGATCGATGCCTCAGTCCTGAATTAGTTTAATTTTAAGGCTAATAGTCAAAAAAAATGTCAATCTCAAACAGAAGCATCCCGATTTTGTAAAAAGCGTTTTTTAGGAGTGCGAGCGTCCCCCGCAGCAAAGCCTCTACATCTCTAGCCAGCAAGAGGCTCGCACTCCTGTGAAATAAAAATCGTGCTGAAAAAGGCGATTTCAACGGAGCATAAAAATACCCTCCCCTATGTAGAGAGGGACTGAAAATCCCCAAAAACTTCGCTAAACTCGTGTTAAAAATAGTCCCATGTATCAACAACAGTCCAAGGCGCAGCAACCGGGGTTTTTTATCAAAACACTGGGCTGCATTGCGAAACCCGGGTCACAAAGCCGGAACGCTGGAATTTGTGCGCGCCCAAGACTGAGAAATACTTGGCGTAGGCCCTTAGCGGGCGTCTTTGGCACTGTCGCCCGTTACAGGGCGTTCCACCCGATCCCAAGCGTCGCGCGTGGCGTGCTTCGCTTTGTCCCAAGTCACATTAGATTTACCGCGATTTGTTTCGTAGTCGCGCTGCAAATCGGGTTCAATCTCGTTGAAGCTCTTACCAGTATTGCCATAGCGGGTGTATCCCTCGTAACCGGTGCGGTACGCAGGCTGATAGTCTTCGTAAGTTGCGCTCGTGTCCACGTAAGGACGGGAACTGTAGTTGCTTTGCCAGTAAGCATCTTCTACCGTGGGGTCGATCGCCTCGCCCACACCCTTGCCGGCCAAACCGCCACTAAACGCGCCCACAACTGCTCCCACAACTGCTCCCACAGGCCCGCCAATCGCGCCGCCTATCGCAGCACCCGCAGCACCCGCACTCGCAGCACCGATACCGGTTGCCACTGGATGAGCCCCTGTTTCCCCGGACAGCGGGTCGATGTTAGCATCAGGTTCATGTACCGTTTTTTTCTCATCGCTCATGATATTTTTTTCCTTTTATCTAACTCTAACTCTTATTAAATGTACCTTTTAAATTCATCTCTATTCATCTGCCTTAAGGATGAAGCTGCTACCTAAAAAAAAGGGGAAGGACAAAACCGTTCTGGATGCCAAAATTGGTTTTACCCCTACTCTAAAGCGAGAAGGTGCGCCGAGGCGCACCCTAGATAATTATGTTCAAGTGAGTCCTGAGCTCGGCTCAATAGTCTACTCACGGAAACTCTGTATTTACCAGCAACTTGAGTTAGATAGAAATCTGTTGATTTATTAGTTGCCCGTGACCTTTTCGATCAACTCTTCAGCTTTTTGAACTATGCCTTCTTGCGGGTGTTCTCCCTTGTACTCTTTTAAGCTTTCGTCGTAAACTTTCTCGACCTTTGCAGGATTTTGAGCAGTTTTGACTATATCTTCGTAAGCTGCTTGGGGATTGAGATCCTCGAACCTTTCTGCGGGGTCAGTAATTTTAGCTTCCGGCGGCGCCTCAGTCCTGTCTTGACCTGCGTAAGCACCCTGAGTGGGTACTACCGCTAGACCTACCAGACTAATGAAAGCCAGCGTACAGACCAGCAAAATGCTTTGAATCAATGTTTGTCCGAGAGATTTTAAAACCCGCTTCATATCAACTTCTCCTCGTATTTTTCCGCAAAAATTATGGTGTTTGTCGCCCCTTCACTGCGATCGCACATTGAAAACCTTGGTTCAAGCGCAATCTTTGTCGCAGCTACCGCATCTAGAGCGAGCCAAAAGGGATGTTTCTCGTGATGTCTCATATCTTAAGCGCCTGCTCGTTACTATTACTTCTACCAAAAGATAGATTAATTAGACAAGCGGAACTCATCTCCTATGAGAGGCGATCGCAATTCCTGCAAAAAACCCTAGATAGGGGTTTTCCCATCAATTACGAAGCCCCTGAGTCTTCTTTTTCGGCGCGTCTTTCGCGTCTTTGCAGTTCGGGCAAAAATCCCATTTTCCAACATTTGAAATTGCTATAAATAACCTAAGTAACTACAAAATAACCTGCTCTATGTCTAGGTTTCGGTTCTGCATCGCTTGTTCAAATAGTTCAGTAGAAAGAGCTTGCTCTACCGACCAAACGCCGGGTTTTTCCAGTTTACCTTCTAACATTAATTGAGCAATGCTGCCAGTACCAATGCCAGTAGCGACGGCAGCATTGGGGTGTACCGCTGTCGAGCAAACTTTAGCCGGTTTGCCGTTTTTGAAACCAGTCACTTGCGATCGCACTGCTACACCAACCCCACTAAAACTATTACTAACACTGGTCATCCCGTAACTGACGTAGGAGAGAAATTCAATCACGGAGTTATTTTGGAGCCAGCTAGCGGGCCAATACTTAGCAACAAACCAGGTAAGGTGATTGTAAAGGTCGGGAGACGTACCGAATTTAGTCACAACTGATTTGACGGCGAAAGTTTCGGGCAAAGTAATTGCTTCCGGCATATCGAACCAGTAAACCCCTGTTTTGCCGTAGGGTGCGGGAAATTCAATTGTTTCGCGATTGCTGTAGGGTTTTACTTGGTGCCACTTGCGCTCTTCCCAAACCTCAAAAGGGGTTTGCAAACCTAAAAAAGTAGTTCTCATGACGGTAACGCCAGCGCCGCCAGAACCTCCGACAACATAACTCAAATGGATGTGTTCTGCTTCATCTAATTGTTCCACATCTCGGCGCACCATGCTATTAGACACGCCGGGGAAAATGCCCGTATTAATAATAGCAGTAACCCCAGCATTTTTAGCAGTTTCGCGCAATTCTAAAGCTCTGCGAGTAAAACTGCGGCTGTCGCTGACATCAGTATAATTAACACCTGCTTCGATGCAAGTTTTCAGCACGCCGGCGTCTCGGTAGTGAAAAGGTCCCGCACAGTGAACGACAAGATTAGACTCTGAAACTGCTTTTTGCAGGGCTGCACTGTCCGCTAAATCAAAAGTTTGGTACTGCACACGATCCGGCGGCAATCCCGGCCCAATAGAGGCTTCAGAGTTGCGTCCGGTAACGGTAATTTCTGCGTCGGTATGGGTAACAAGGTCTTGGGCAACGCTGCTGCCAATTCGTCCTCGGCCCCCGACAATCAAAACTCGGTTTGCCATCGCTCAAAAAAGGGTAACGCTAATCTGAGTTTCTATATTTTCACGCATAACTTGCATCTGCACAAAGGATGAATTTGTGATAACTCATATCTTGCACCAATGTCCATAACCCAGAGGGGCGGGGAAAACCTATAAATCAAACTAATTGCATACAAGCTAAATAAACCCCACCCAAGTTTTAAATTCTTTATTGACAAGGTTGGATGTGTGAGTTAAAATATAAGAATATGAACAGTCTCTTATATTTTTAATACTCCCTTATAATAACTCCCTTCTAATAAACCAAAAATCAAACACTATGACAGCCGAAGGTAATGTAGCTGATACGGGTATTGTAGAAGAAGCTAAACAACTCATCGCAGAAAAAAGAGCATCAGATATGCCTGAAGCACTCGAAATATTGAAACAGCAAGCTAAACGCGATAAAGATAAAAAAAAATGGAAAAAATTAAAAGAACCCAGAAAGCCTTTGGTGGCAAACATAGCCGACACAGCGGCAAAAAGAAGAAGACCAAAACGTAAGCTGCTCAAAGAAACATCTCCCCAAATTAGTCTGCAATTAGTGTAGTACCACGAAATTCAGAGAGTTGTGGGGGATGTCGAATTACTCACATTTAGTCATTTTAATACTTGCGTACTGCCATTCTATTTAACTGACTAAGTGGGAAAATAACCTAGGCTGGAAGCACTAAAATTTAGGGAGGTGCAAAAATTATGGATAAGCTGACAACTGAAACACTGCTAGATTATTGCGATTCTGATGATTATGCCCTGCAAACAGAAGCATTGATACAGCTTGTAGATGCAGAAGTTTATGAGGCTGTACCGAAGATATTAAGATTGCTAAAATCCGCCGATGAATCAATTAGAGCCGATGCAGCCGAGGCATTAGGTTATCTGGGTTCAGAGGAAGTGGAGACAGTTTGTCTTGCATTAATGCCTTTGCTAAACGATCCTGAAGAACTGGTTAGGTCTGAAACAGTTGAGGCATTGGGAGAACTTGGTTATAGTCCTGCGGTTGTACCGATAGAATATATTCTCAGACATGACCCTTCGGCACTGGTTCGCGCATCAGCAGCAGAAACTCTAGGATATTTAGAAGAACCATCAGCTATAGAAACTCTGGAGCTTTCACTGCTTGATGTTGATGAAGATAAAGCAGTTAGAGGGTATGCTGCTAATTCGATCGGGCTTTTAGGTACGCCGCAGCTATTGCCCAAACTGGAAGAGTATCTAAAATTAGGGCTTCCTTTATCAGTAAAAGCTGAATTGCTGGCAGCGAGGTACTGGTTGGGCGCGAAAGAAGATATCGAAAAGCTATTGAGTTTGTTGGATAATGCTGATGAACATTTAGCAATGATCATCCTGAATATTTTAACAGATTTGACCGAACGGGAGGAGCAGCCAACATTGGCGAAAGATGCTCCAGATTTAGAAAAGGTATTGAGGGCGATCGCAAATCGTTTTCCCTTCACAGGGAATCAACCAGAAAAAATTCTCGCACTCGCACACTGATAAATCAATACAAACAAACGCAGATGTGATTCATCTGCGTTTATCTGCGTTCATCTGCGCTTGCTAAAAATCTTACTTCTCATTACTCCGAAATACCGACTTACCCTTCGCTTTCAGAGTATTAGCCGCATCTGCCAAAGTCTGCGCGAAAGGCTGCTGCGAGTGCATGAAAACGCGAGCCGTATTGCGTCCCGGCATACCCGAAATCGCTCCGCCCGGATGCGTTCCCGCCCCCGTGAGAAACAAACCGTCGATCGGCGTTTTGTAATTCGCCAACTCCGGCAAAGGACGGAAAAATATCATCTGATCCAGCGTCATATCAACGTGGTAATAATTCCCCTTCAAAGCCCCCAAACGCTCTCCCAATTCCGCCGGACTTTCCACGCGGCGGCCGATAATGGAATTCTTGATATTAGGTGCATATTCTGCTAATTTATCAATGCAGCGATCGGCAACTTTGTTTTTCAGCTCATCCGTCCAACCCGTACCGTGCTGGCCGGTTCCTTCAGCATTTTCGATCATGTAAGGAGCAAAAAATTCAATCCAAGCCGTATGATGTCCGGGGGGAGCCATTGACGGGTCTAGTACCGTCGGAAACACTACATACATCGAGGGGTCAGAGTCGGGGATTCTGCCGATTGAAGGGTCGCTGTGAGAAATTTCAACGTGTCTCACCGAGTCGGCAATTAAAACCGAACCGATTAAATATTCGTCCCGATGATTCCAGCGCTCAAACTTGGGCATTTCATTGAGAGCTAAGTCTATTTTGAGAATAGTCTCGTTGTTGTTAACAATTTTGCGCTCCAATCTTTCCCGCAAATCCGGGTCGGCACTGTCAACATCGCTGGAATCCATTAAGTGCAGAAACAAGCGCTTAGCATCAATATTAGAAATGACACCTTTTGTAGCGCGGTACTCCGTGCCGCCGGCAACTCGAACTCCCACAGCGCGACCGTCATCAATTAATATTTTCTCGACGTGCTGGTCGGTAAGTACCACACCAGAGTAACTTTTCACTACACTAAGCAGTGCTTGCACTAATGCACCCGTCCCTCCGCGCGGTCTTGCCATGCCAGGATTGTGTCTCATTGCCAGCATAATTGCGCCTACAGCCAGGGTTTTTTGCGAAGGAGGCGCGCCGAGTTCCGAGGCGAATCTTGCTAGGGGTGCTTTGATAAATTCCTCGTCAAACCACTCGTTAACAATGTCTTCAGCGCTGGTGAGCATTGTGCGAATAAAGTCCAGCGTTTTGTCGGGGGAACCGATGACTGACAATAAATCTTTGATCTTTGAAATATCGTAATTGCCCAGAATATCTATGATGGATTTTGGTGGCGCATTAAACATCGGAACCATTGCACCTAAAGCCCGCTGCCAAAAGTCTGTATATTCGGCATATTTTTTAGCATCGCGCTCGTTGTATCGGGCAATTTCAGCACAAGTTTTTTCTACAGATTTGTGCGCTAAGAAATATTTGCCGTCCGGATGCGGACAAAAGGCAACTGGATCGCAGAAAAGATATTCTAAACCGTGTTTTTCCAGTTCTAATTCTTCTACAACTGGCCCTAAATGGATAAATTCGTGGTCGATCGCGCAAAGATTGAATTTAAAATCCGGCAATTCGGGAATCGCAGCTTCGGTAGTTGCCGCGCCGCCGGGCACCGAACGTTTTTCTAACAAGAGGACGGTATATCCGGCTTTGAGGAGATAAGAGGCACAGACCAGTCCGTTGTGACCTGCTCCTATGATAATCACGTCATACGTTTGCATAGATGAAGCTCTGGGGATAGGATATTTTGCTCATTTTACAAATGTTAACAAGTTGGCTGTCTCTACCAATAGAAATAGATTCATTGTCAGTAAGCCGTTTGAGCATAGTACAAAAGATGGAGCTTTGACAAAATGCTGTTGTGCGATCGCCCTTATTTCTTCTTAAACTTACAGAGTGACCGCCGTTCTCAAATCGCGCCAATATTGTACTCTATTTAGCCACATTTATCTGCCTTCAATTAAAAACTTAAGCAAACGAAGTAAGAAGGAAGAAGGAACAGGAAAGGGGGCATAGGGAATAGGGAATAGAAACAGTTTTGAGATTGCTTTTTTCCTTGCAACACGGCGAGTAGAAGGAGTTAAGCCCTAAGAAAATTACTTACTCCACCCTCAAAACTGCTAGCCCATTACCAATTAGTACATTGAGAGATATTACTTTAGTTGCTGGAGCGCCGCCTCAGCTTTTTGTACACCATCATTGTTGCCTTGCTGGCGGTAAGTATCAAGGGCTTGTTGAAAAGCTTCAATTGCTTCGGATTTGCGATCGCGCGCTTTGAGTGCCGTACCCATATTGTAATAAGCTTCGGCCCTGTTTGGATCGAGCTTAATCACTCGCCCAAAAGTGGTAATCGCTCCTAAAAAATCTTGTTTTTCCAGTTGAATTTTCCCAATTCCTGCGTGTGCTTCCACTAAATTAGGTCGCACCGCAATAGCCCGCTGATAAGCTATAAGCGCTCCGTCTAAGTCGTTTTGAGCCTGGAGAAGTTCGCCAATTTCTAGCTGCACTTCTGGATTGCGGGGCTCCAATTTGGCAGCTTCTTCAAAAGCTGCTAGCCCTTCGGAAGTATAGCCGGCACGCAGCAAAGCAGTACCTAATTTTAACTGGACACCTGCTTGTTTGGGAGCGAGTTCGGCTGCTTGTTGGAGCACGGTGACAGCACTGGCAAAATTTCCCTGCTGGATCAATACTAAACCCATTGAAGAATAAGCTTGCCAATTTTTCGGATCGAGGGCGATCGCCTCTTGATATGCTTTAAAAGAACCGCTGTAATCTTTTTGCTGAAAGAGTACCACTCCCAGACCGATCCGGGCATTGACATTTTTGCGATCGAGCTGAGCGGCGCGGCGGTAAGCTGTGGCTGCTGCGGGATAGTTTTGCAAATTCGCCATAGCATATCCTAAGGCGTATTGGAAGTCAGCATTGTTCGGTTCTAGACCGATCGCCTGTTGGTAAAATTCCACTGAGGCTTGATAGTTGCCTTGACGCGCTTCTAAATAGCCAATACCAGAAAAAATGCGCGGATTTTCTGTATCTAAACGCGCCGCTTCCTGATAAATGGCGATCGCCTTACTGTAGTCTCCTAAATCTACAAACTCGCGCCCTTGTCGCAGCAGAGCATCTAAATTTGAATTATTTTGAGGGTTGACTTGAACTGATGTTTCTGCTGAGAGCGCTATCTGCGGCGCTGCGACAGCGAACCCTGCTACTAACAGCGTACTGAATACCAAGAGACTTTGTTTGTGCACGGCCATTTGTTTCAAAGAGTGTGTGGAATGAAAGAGCGAGTTGCTGTCAGCTTGCCAAGCTGACAACTTATGGTTTACCAGGAATCTTTGAGCGGCGAGATGTAGTAAATCTACAGAACAAGACTCACTCAAAATTTTCGCGATTGAGGCCAACTGATGATTGTAACAACAACTGATATCATCCAAGGAGCAGAAATTCAATCTTACCTGGGGATTGTAACTGCTGAGGTTGTCTACGGCACCAACGCCCTGCGAGATTTCTTCGCGGGCATTCGCGACATCATCGGCGGGCGCACCGGCAGTTACGAGGAAGTGTTTCTCAAGGGACAGCGAGATGCCCTGGCGGAACTGGAAAAACGGGCCCAGCGCCTGGGCGCCAATGCGGTAATCGGGGTGGAAGTTGACACCGGCACGATTAATGTAGACTCGAGCGGGGCTTTGCTGCTGATTACTGCCGTTGGAACGGCTGTAAGATTGCGTTAAGCTGTATTTTCTGTATACGTGCGCATTTCCTGTATACATCCGGGAACTTTTCCAACGGGATAAAATAGTTATCAGTCATCAGTCATCAGTCATCAGTCATTAGCTAATAGCGGGTGGCTGGGGGCGGATGACTTTTTCGTTTCTTTCTTCAGACATAGATACTGGTTATTTCCCCAGGCAGATATAGTTTTTATCAATCTCAGCCACAATAAATGCTTAAGGTGAAAGATTGTTAAAAATTAAAGCAACTCTCAGAGGAAAAAAAAACCTATGTCATACGTAAATAGACCTGTAGATAACGTTGGTACCGAACCCGTGGTCGTAAATTCAGTGATGGAATACCATGATCGAGTACGTTGGGGCCCGATTTTTTCTGGTTTGGTAATTGCGATCGGCACACAACTGGTCTTAAGTGCATTGGGCGCTGCGATCGGCTTGAGCAACATTGCTAATTCAGGAGCTCCGCGCAGTATTTCAGGGGACGTGGGTACCGGCGTCGGAATTTGGTCAATTATTAGTTTGTTAATTAGCTTGGGCGTTGGTGGTTGGGTAACTGCTCGCGCTTGCGGCCCGATGAACCGCAACACAGCGCTTTTAAATGGAGCAATTTTGTGGGCAACTACCTTAACAATTGGCTCTTGGCTGTTAGCAAATGGCGTGGCCGGTACTTTTGGCGTCATAGCTGCGAATGCGGGAGAAGCAATTAATCAAGCGCAGCAGGGCGGGGTGGATTTGCCGAACCGAGCACCTAACGTATCTGCTCAGGATACTCGCAATATTGCTGGTAATGCTGCGAAAGCTGGTTGGTCATTTTTGTTCGGCTCGCTATTGGGTTTAGTTGCTGCGATGGTAGGAGCATCTGCCGGGGCGCGCACTCACCGGCATCACTCGTAAAAGTTTCGTCAGAAACGGAAAGTTCATCTTCATTAGGGCACTTTTTTTAAGGTGCTTTTTTGTTGGTTTAATTTGGTTTCTCGTTCCCAGGTTCTACCGGGGAACGAGTATAATAACGAGAAAAACGAGAGAAAGAAGTGCGAGGCGCACCCTATAAATTAAGCGCTGAAGTATTTGGCTGCTGGGTGATAGGTGATAATTGCGGTTGTTGATTGTTCCGGATACAGTTGTTCGCTTTCATCCATGTAGAGGTTGATACGATCGCACTTTAACAATTCCAGTTGCTTGTACTGATCCGCCATATTCGGACAAGCAGGATAGCCGAAACTGTACCGCGAACCGCGATATCTTTGCGCTAGCATATCGCGAATGTTGTCCGGTTCTTCGCTACCAAATCCCAATTCGCGACGAATTCGCGCGTGAGTCCATTCTGCTATTGCTTCCGCTGTCTGTACCGCTAACCCGTGAAAGTAGAGATAGTCGGTATATTGATTGTTAGCAAATAGCTTTTGCGCGTACTCTGTAGCAATTTCTCCCACTGTCGCTACTTGCATCGGAAATACATCGATTTTACCCGATTCTTTAGGCGCAAAGAAGTCGGCAATGCACAGCCGTCGCGCCGATTTTTGGCGGGGAAATGTCAATGTTGCAGCGGGTGTCGATACATCTTGCCCGCCATCCATGATTTCGGGCTGATACACATACAAAGAATTGCCTTCAGCTTGACAGGGAAAATACCCGTAAATGGCTTGGGGATGCAACAGCTTCTCAGTGATTATTTTGTGTTTCCATTCCTCCAATTTCGGATAAACTGTCTCAGCTAAGAAAGCGTCGTATTCTTCCCGCGATTGGTCTTTTGGCTTGCGGAACTGCCACTGACCGGCAACTAAGGCTTGCAAATCTAAGTGCCAGAAAATCTCTTCAAAGGGGATGTCTTCTCCCTGCAAGAGTTTCGTTCCCCAGAAAGGAGGATTCGGGCGATCGATATCTGCTGCAACTGCTTCGGATCGCCTGGTATCTATCACCACAGGAGTGTCTGCTTTCTTCGCATCTTCTACAGAAGTTTCTGCCGAAGTTTTAGCTTCTTTAACCGCCCCATTATCATGCCCTATTTCATCTAAAAATCCTTGCAAATCTTCCCATTTACCCGCCGATTTTGCTGGCATGAGTTTGTCCATAAAGTGCAAGTCGGAAAACGCATCTTTGCCATAAACGACTTTACCTTTGTAGGTATTTTGACAGTCTTCATGTACAAACTTGGGAGTCAAAGCTGCGCCGCCCAAAATTACCGGAACGGTAATTCCTTTCTGGTTAAAGACTTCCAGATTTTCTTTCATGAACGCGGTGGATTTTACCAACAAGCCACTCATGGCAATACAGTCGGCTTTGTGCTTTTCGTAGGCTTCGATGATATTGTCAACCGACTGTTTAATACCCAAGTTAATCACTCGGTAGCCGTTGTTTGATAGGATAATATCAACTAAGTTTTTGCCGATGTCGTGAACGTCGCCTTTGACAGTAGCGATGATGAATGTTCCTTTGGCGTTGTCGCCGGATTCGGACTTTTCCATGTACGGTTCTAAATAGGCAACTGCCGCTTTCATTGTTTCTGCTGACTGCAATACAAATGGCAGTTGCATTTGTCCAGAACCGAACAATTCTCCGACTACTTTCATCCCGTCTAATAGGAAAGTATTGATAATGTGGAGGGGCGGATAGGTTTCTAATGCTTTGGCGAGTTGGATGTCGATCCCAATGCGTTCGCCGTCGATGATGTGCTGCTTAAGACGTTCTTCTACCGGGAGGCTTGCGTCTTCTGTACGATCGCGCTTGGTAGTTTTGCCCGCAAACACCGTTGTCAGGTCGCCCAAGGGGTCGTAAACGCAAATATCGCCGTCAAACTCGCGTTCGTCGTAAATGAGTTTACGGCAGATTTCTTGGTGTTTGGGGTCGATTTTGGCCAGGGGCAAAATCTTATTAGCGCTGACAATTGCCGAGTCCATCCCCGCTTGCATTGCTTCGTGCAAAAACATGGAATTCAAAACTTGCCGCGCCGCCGGATTCAAACCGAAGGAAATGTTAGAAACTCCTAAAATTACGTGACATCCAGGCAATTCTTGGCGGATGCGACGGATGGATTCGATGGTAGCTTTGCCGTTTTTTCTGTCTTCTTCAATCCCGGTAGAAATTGGCAATGCTAGGGTGTCAAAGAAGATTTCCTCGGCGGGAATTCCGTAGGCGACGGCGGCGTTATAGGCGCGTTGGGCGATCGCAAATTTTTGGTCAGCAGTTCTGGCCATCCCGTCTTCGTCAATTGTCCCGATAACTATGCCCGCGCCGTATTTTTTCGCCAACTCCAAAACTTGATAAAAACGCGGTTCTCCGTCTTCGTAGTTAGTGGAATTCAACAAGCATTTGCCGCCCGCAACTTTTAAGCCGGCTTCCATCTTTTCCCATTCTGTGGAATCCAGCATTAAAGGGAGAGTGGCATTAGTCACAACGCGGGAAACTAATTCTTTCATGTCGCGCACGCCGTCGCGGCCGACATAATCAACGTTGACATCGAGAATGTGCGCGCCTTCTCGCACTTGTTCCCTGGCCATTGCTACTAAACCGTCCCAGTCTTCGGCGTTTAGCAAATCGCGGCATTTTTTGGAACCGCTGGCGTTGAGTCTTTCGCCGACAATTAAGAAGGAATTCTCTTGTTCGTAGGGTTGGGCGCTATAAATTGAGGCGGCGGATGGTTCCCAAGTAATTTCGCGGATTTTGGGTTTAAGAGTTTTGCCAATTTCTGATAGTTCGCGGATGTGATCGTAGCGGGTGCCGCAGCAGCCACCGATGACTTGCACGCCTAAGTCTTCGACAAAGCGCATCAAGGCCATTTTTAATTCTATTGGCGTGAGTTTGTAGTGCGCGTGACCGCCGATGTTTTCGGGTAAACCGGCGTTGGGAACGCAGGAAACGACGAAGGGCGAATGTTCGGAAAGGTATTTGACGTGTTCGGCCATGCGATCGGGCCCGGTGGCGCAGTTGAGGCCTAAAATGTCGATCGGGTACGGCTGCAAAATGGCTAGGGCGGCGCTAATGTCGGAACCGACTAACATTGTGCCGGTGGCTTCCATTGTGACTGATACCATTAACGGAATGCGCGCACCTTTTTTCTTAAATACTTCTTCAATGGCATTTAATGCTGATTTAATTTGCAGCACATCTTGACAAGTTTCGACAATAAATAAGTCAACGCCGCCGTCATAAAGTCCTTCTGCTTGTTCGGCAAAAGCGGCGGTGAGTGTGTCAAAATCGATGTGCCCTAATGTTGGCAATTTGGTGCCTGGCCCGATCGATCCTGCGACAAATCTAGGTTTTTCTGGCGTGGAAAATTCGGCGGCGATACCCTTGGCGAGTTCGGCGGCAGTTTTGTTGAGATAATATGCTTTGTCTGCCAAATCGTACTCGGCGAGAACGATGGAAGCCGCGCCAAAGGTGTCTGTTTCGATGACATCGGCCCCTGCTTCGAGGAATCCCCGGTGCACGTTGGCGACGGCTTCGGGTTTGGTGTGGACGAGATATTCGTTGCAGCCTTCGTATTCTTTGCCGCCGAAGTCTTCTGCGGTGAGGTTTTGGACTTGCAGGTTGGTTCCCATCGCGCCGTCGAAGACGATGATGGGGCGTGAGGGGTGGTGAAGTCGATCGAGGAATCTGCTATTCATAAGCGGTCAAAAAAACGCCGGTGCTATATATTTACAATTTTATCTATTGTGCAATATTGTCAACAATTATGTGACTGTTGGGGAACGACTAATTACTGAAGGATTTAATACTGCTGACAATAGTTCGATCGTACCTGTAATTTTACCGATCGCCCCGGATAATTGTCAAAATTCTGTTGTGGGTGAGGCTGCGGGGGGAAAAACGGGCGAGTTGTGAGGTATTTTTTCGCTTAACTGTTGAGGACTTTGGCGAAAATGCGATCGAAATAATTAAACGAGTGATGTTAAAGGGCGATCGAATTCTCTTACAGCAAGACGGGGAAGATATCGCCGCGATAATTTTGGAAGCAGAGTTTCACAAGCTAGATTATCTGATGGCAGAACTCCAACCGTCACAATTCTTTGCTGACGAATAAAAACATTATGAATATGAAGGAGGAATCTACTGCATTTACCCGGACTAACTTTTAGAAAATTTTGATAATATCTTAGCAGATGTCAATGAATTTGACGAATTATTTGGGTTATTGCTCACCGAAAAAATGGGAGAAAATGTTTATATTTGTATGCCTGTAGCTTTCCTCATGTCGGTAGATAGATTCTAGATACCGCACTACTTGATAAATGAGAAAAATTGGGTCTGATTATGCTAGGCTAATAGTGTTTTACATTGTTGGCTTGCATAAGCAAAAGAGAGGAATCGAAAGATGAACCTGCAAATTTATATAATTAAATAAAAAGCAAGGAGATAAAATCATGGTGGAAACAATTCAAGCCCAAAATGTCAAGAGGCGCGACTTAATAGAAAAGTTTAGATTGCAGCGCACTGACGATGCTCAGTTTTTTCGCGAGTGGCAAGACGATTTACCAGAACTGACAGACTTGGAAAAGCAAACTCTAGATGAAGTCAAGGGTGACTACATTCACTTGTCCGAGTATGAAATCTTAGAACCTGTCGTCAAGTTGGTTGTGCTTGCTCCCCTGCTAAGACTAGCAGGTTTTTATCGCGCTCCCTTTTACTTAAGTGCTGAAAAAGAGGTGATAATTGAATCTGAAGATGAGGGAACAATTGTCAGAGGACGGCTTGATTTACTGGTATTTACCCCAGATTTTTGGGTATTGGTAATTGAGGCAAAGAAGGCACAATACTCGCTAGAAGCCGGAATTCCGCAAGCTTTAGCATATATGCTGGGAAATCCTCATCCTGACAAACCTGCTTTGGGATTTGTCACAAATGGGATTGATTTTATTTTCCTGAAAGTGACAAATCAAGGAACACCTAAGTATGCGGAGTCGTATTCTTTCACGCTGCGGAGCGAGGATGGGTTGTACACTGTCCTGAAGGTGTTAAAGCGCTTTGCTCAATTATTCAGGGAATAGGTCTTTGTATTGCAAACAGTATTTAAGGGCGCTCTTATGGATTAAAAGCGATTCTATAGCAATCCTTGCAGGAGTCTTTGCCCAACCCCAACCCTCCCCGAACCCGCTGGGAGTCCGTAATAAATTCACCAATGATGCGAGGATTGCTATATAACTAAAGCATTAAGATTTCTTTCTCATTTTTCTGCTGGAAGGTCTTTTAGGCAGTCGTTTGATTTCACTTTCGCCTCCTTGAACATCTACTTTTTTGAGATTTTCTTCTACTTGTTCTATAATTTCTAAATCAACAATTTCAACATCGCCCCCGCTGATTTCTTCCTCTTCCTCAATCTCCTCCGAATTCTGTTGATTTGCGAGTAACTGCACCGCTAAGTCAGAAGCTTCAACCGACAACTCTTCGATTTTTTCATTAATTTCAACTTCTCCAATCTCTTGCTCAATTTCCGCCGCCACTAAATCTTCCTCGAAAGCCGGAAAATCATCAATTTCTTGACTAATTTCAGTTTCTCTGATTGGCTTTTCTACTAGCTGCATTGATAACTGCTGCTTTTCCCTTGACAATTCCTCAACCCTAGTCCCAAGCATTCTAATCTGTTCGTTGAGAACGCGAATTTCTCGGTTTTGCTGCTGAATCATTTCTTCGGCATCAGCAAGAGTTCGATTTCTCTCTAATATCACCTCATTTTTAGTTTCTAATTCCAAAGCGCTCATAGCCGCTTTGATTACATTATAAAAATGTGGCTTAGATACATCAACTTGTTTAGCATTATGGCGACTTTTTCCCAAAAGTCCAATCTTTTGTCCTTGCTTAACAGCCAAAACAAAACCTTGATGATTTTTTATTTTTAATTCTTTGACAAAATTAACTTGAACTAAACTGCAAATATATTTGTGACAGTCAAAATAAAATTCTGCTTTCATCAAAAAGCACCCCTTCCTGCTACAGTCCCGCAGAATTATAGCATGAACAGAGTTAAAACTCGAACAAAATTTATAAAAATAGGGTGGGCGCGGAGGGCTGTACCCTAATTTATAAATGTATGCGATGTCAAGAGTTGTTCAGGACTTATGCGAAAAATCGTTGGACGCGCTACTTCTAGCAGTAATGGGCGCATTGTACCCTAAAAAATTAGGTGTTGTGGGCAGGAATTTAAATATTTTGGGTTAGCAAAATTCGCCATCAGAGGCATATTTGATAAATTAATTAATTGTTTTTTTTCTGACATAAGCGATTTCCAATCCGTGACGATAATAAGCTGTTTTTAAATCTACTATTTCCTGTTTAACTTGAGGCTCTAATTCAAACAAGCTTAGCTGAATTGGCTCATTATTTTTTTTAACTTTGTTAAACTTGCTCAAAAGTCTTTCTTCTAAATGCTGGTGTGATTCTAAATAGCCATCTGAAAGAATGTGATTAATTTGTAAATTAAACTCTCTGACTTTGTGGCAAACTAAAATAGTGCGGTGACAAGTAATCGGGTCTTTTTCCGCACACATTAAACAGATTTTATAATTGGCTGCGCCTTTTAGCAACCGCTGAATTCCTGCGGAAAATAGAGGAGTTGCTGCTATGCGATCGTACAACGCTTTACCGCTAGTATCGTAACAGCTTAAATCCTCCGGCCTCGCGCCCAACTCTTGGCCTAAAAAAACATATTGAATGCCGACATTTGACAGAGAAGCTGTAATTTCGGATTTATTAAAATGAGGTAAATAGCGGCTAAAAGGATGCGATCGCACGTCCGCAACCGCCGTAATCCCGTGTTGTTGCAGCAGCAAAACAAACGCTTCAATACTCAGATTGGAGTGTCCGATCGTAAATAATTCCATTGCTTCGATCTTACTATGCAGTCTTTGCCTTGCGGAGGAGAGTTTGTGTAGCCCCATTGTTTCAACCTGTAGACTTCAACCTGTGGGTTTTTTCACGAACTTTTGAATCAAAAGTTGCAAAGCCAGCAGCATCAAACCCAAAGACGCAAAAGCAAAAACACCCGCACCCAAAGCCACAATTCCCATGACTAAAGTTCGCACAGCCCCCGCAATATTAATCGCCGTTACATTGTCAGAATGAATGGGCTTATTAGCAAAAGTTTGGACGATCGACAAAGTTAGCGCGTACAAAGCCGCCGCAAACCCGCCCGCGATCAGGGAACCAATCACGCACCGCAAAATCGTCGGCTGCGTCGAAGATGCAGAGGTTGCCTCTCCAGCCGAACTCAGAGGTTTAGAAGTAGAATTTGGATTAGTTAAATCAGTCATGGCGATTTTAGATTTTAGATTTTAGATTTTAGATTTCTGGTTAATTTACCAAAACTAAAATCGGTCTTGCATGACATATTATCAGTTCTTCGATCTCAATAGACTCTGCGAAAAGTTAGATTCATCTTGACCCTCGCCTGTTAGACAGGTTTTACGGCCGATCGCGATCGCACCATCTTCGAGTTACACCCTCGGAATCGGCGCTTTTACATCATTTTCCTCCGAAAAAATCCGAATCCCAGTATTGCTAAACTGTGCTACCCAAAAATCCAAATCGGGAGAAGCGATCGCACTCTTAACCCGTTCCAAAACCTGCTGAGCCTGCTCTGGAGACTCCGCCAGCGCAAACACCGTCGGCCCGGAACCCGACATCATCGTGCCCAAAACCCCCGCCGACTCAAAAGCCTCCCGCAACTGCAACACCTGCGGGTAAACGGGCAAAGCAACTTTTTCTAAATCGTTGTGCAGCAATTGACCAATTTTCGATCGATCTTTTTGGGCGATCGCCCCCACCATCGGGCCCGAATGCAGCCGTTGCCGGCGGCACTCCAAATCTGCCGCTGCACAATAGGAACTACTGAACTGCTGGCGATAAGTTTGATACGCCCATGCCGTAGAAATACTGAGATTGCGGTACTTCGCCAACACCACAGAAAAGCCACCCAAATCAGGCAGCGGCGACAGTTGATCTCCGCGACCAGTTGCCAAAGCCGTACCTCCAGCAATGCAAAAAGGCACATCCGAACCCAAGGTTCCCCCCAACTCTTGCAACTCCGACTGAGTAAGTCCCAATTGCCACAGCAAATCCATCCCCACTAAAACCGCAGCCGCATTGGCCGAACCGCCAGCAAGCCCCGCCGCCACTGGAATCTGCTTGTGAATGGCAATCTCGACTCCGCCGTATTTCGCCAAAGCATCGGGGAATTGCTTGGCCAACAAATCCGCCGCCCGGTAGGCCAGGTTATTCTTATCAGGAGGGACTTGCGGGTGATCGCAGCGCACGCGAATCGTGTCCGTACCGATCGCGCGCAAGTCAATTCGATCGGCTAAATCTATGCTTTGAAGTACCATCGCCAGTTCGTGGAATCCGTCGGGGCGATCGCCTATGATTTCCAAATACAGATTGATTTTTGCTGAAGCTAACAGAGAATATGAACGCATAGGTGATTAAGCCGCAGGTGAAAGAAACCCCTGGTTGCAATTAATTGACACCAGTCCGAGTCCATTTTCTCACAACTCAAAGGAAATATTATGCAGGAAATGTGGAAAACTTTTTTTAGTTCCGGGCCATTTATTCCTCACGGCCACTGCTATCTCTGGCATACCCCGTTAGTCTGGCTTCACCTTGCCTCAGATTCTATCATTGCACTCGCCTATTTTTCCATCCCGATTACATTGGTTTATTTTATTTCCAAACGCGAAGATTTGCCCTTTAATTGGATCTTTGCGATGTTTGGAGGCTTTATCGTCGCCTGCGGGATCACTCACATATTTGAAGTCTGGACGCTGTGGCATCCTATATATTGGCTTTCAGGAACAATGAAAGCAATTACTGCCATTATGTCATTTGCTACAGCCATACTTTTGGTAGACTTAATCCCTCAAGCCATAGCCCTTCCCAGTCCCGCACAGTTAGAATCCGCCAACCGACTCCTAGAAGCTGAAATTGTCGATCGCCAATTAGCCGAAGCTGCACTAAAAAAAGCTAAAGAAGAATTAGAAATTCGAGTTGAGGAACGCACCGCAGAGTTAAAGTCTCAAACTCAACATTTAGAAGTGGCAAACCGACTCCTAGCATCGGAAATTGTCGATCGCCAATTAGCCGAAGCTGCACTAAAAAAAGCTAAAGAAGAATTAGAAATCCGAGTTGAAGAACGCACCGCAGAGTTAAAGTCTCAAACTCAACAACTCGAACAAGCCTTGTCTGAATTGAAGCAGGCTCAATCAAAGCTAATTCATAGCGAAAAAATGTCATCTTTGGGGCAATTGGTCGCTGGGGTGGCTCATGAAATCAACAATCCGATTAACTTTATTTACGCGAATGTTACTCACGCTCGCGAGTATGCCGATAGTTTGCTAGAATTGGTGAATATCTATCAAGAGCAGTATCCGAATCCCCTACCCACACTTAAAGAAAAACTCCAGTCGGTAGATTTAGATTTTATTATCTATGACCTACCAAAAATATTAATTTCTATGAAAAACGGGGCCGAGCGCATTCTCGGTATTGTCAAGTCGCTGCGAGTTTTTTCGCGCCATGACGAAGCAGAAATGAAAGTAGCCGACATTCATGAAGGAATTGACAGCACACTGATGATTTTGCAAAGCAGATTGAATGCTAAGCCGGGTTTGGAGAAAATTCAAGTTATCAAAGAATATGGCAATTTACCCAGAATAAAGTGCTACCCCGGACAGCTAAATCAAGTGTTTATGAATATCCTGGCTAATGCTATTGATGCTTTAGAAGAGGACAGCCACAGCGAGTCGATTGCAGCCAATGAAGCTGATCGCCACCTCATCAAAATTTCTACTCAAATTTTAGAGAGTGAAGTCGTAGAAATCAGAATTAGCAACAACGGGCCAGAAATAACAGAATCGGCGAGGAACCAGTTATTTAATCCATTTTTTACCACTAAACCAGTAGGTAAAGGCACGGGATTGGGTTTATCGATTGGCTATCAAATTATCACAATAAGACATAAAGGCGAATTGCACTGTATTTCTGCACCGGGGAAAGGTGCAGAATTTATTATAAAAATTCCGATGAGCCTGCAATAAACCTTTAAGAATCCCCATAAAACCTAAATGCAACTGTTAGTAGTCACCGCGAAAAGTCCTGACTTAAAAAAACACCCATATCTCGGAATTATTTAATAATTTGGGTATCTAACACAATCCTGAACTTCAAACCTCGCACATAATATTATTACTCAAATTGACCCATTGAGCCACGCTTAAATCTTCAGCGCGAGATTGAGGATTTATCTGTAACTCTTCTAGCACTTGAACGAGTTTATCTAAATCCACAGCCCCTTTCAAATTATTTCGCAGCATCTTGCGCTTGCTACCAAATCCCAACTTAACTAAATTCTCCAAATAGCGCGGATTAACCGCCGCAGTTTCTATCTGTCTGGGAAGCAGCCGCACCACGGCAGAATCGACTTTTGGCGGCGGAAAAAAGTCTTTAGACGGTACATCGCAAATTAACTCGCATTCTGCTAAATACTGCACCCGCACTGACAGCGCGCCAAAAGCTGTCGAACCCGGTTTAGCGTAAAGCCTTTGGGCCACTTCTTTCTGCACTAACAGCACGATCGCATCGAAGGGTTTAGCCGCAGGAACAGAGATTGTTCCCAGCAGTTTTTGCAGAATCGGGCCGGTAATATTATAAGGGATATTGGCAACAACTTTATTGGGATTTTGGAATTTGGGAAAAGCCGTTAATTCAGCTTCTAAGTCCATTTCCAGGATGTCGCCTTGCAGCAATAAAAAATTGTCGGTTTTGCCCAGTTGTTTGGCTAGCTTGAGACACAAATCTCGATCGATCTCCACAGCAACAACAGACTCAGCCGCAGGCAGCAAACGCCGAGTCAAAATCCCCGTACCCGGCCCAATTTCCAGGACGCGATCGCGATCCAAAGAAGCTGCTTTCACAATCTTATCTAAGGCTTTCTCGCTTTTGAGCCAATGTTGAGCAAACTGTTTTCGGGGTCGGGTCGATCGCATTTTTTGAATTTTTGGAGAAATCTTAGCCTGTCATTCTATCACAGCTCAATATCTTTTACCAACCTACGGTGATGTTTATTTTTGTTAACAGGGGTTGAATTAACCAAAAAACTTGGGCACTATAATAAGGACAAACGATAAAAAATAAATTTATTTCTTCCCAATTACCAACAGCACAACACCTAAGTCACGGAGACAGGGATAGCAGTTTTTCCAAATAACCAATAACAAATATAGCAATTTTTGCAGGAGTCGTAAATTTTTTACCCCACCCCAACCCTCCCCTTGATAAGGGGAGGGAGTAAGAAATTTACAAATGATTTAGGATTGCTATAACCAATAACAAATAACCAACAACCAATTACCAATTCCCCAAAAATGAAATTCCAACGAGTATTTGGTACATTACCCAAAACCACAGCCAGCGCCCCCGGTCGAGTAAACCTGCTGGGCGAACACACAGACTACAACGATGGATTTGTACTTCCAACGGCGATTCCACAGCGCACAACAGTACAAATCGGCTTCAGCAGTGACGATCGACACCATGTTTATTCAGCAGAATATGACGAACTCATAAATTTTTCAGACGACGATACCATACCGCAAAAATTCGTCAGTTATATCTGTGGCTGCCTGAGACTTGTAGAAAAAGAAGGATACAAAATACCACCAATAAATCTCTACATTACCTCGACTGTGCCGATCGGAGCCGGTTTGTCCAGCAGCGCCGCTTTAGAAATAGCCACCCTCCGAGGACTGCGCGCGCTGCTGAACCTCCCCCTAGACGACGTGCGCCTAGCTCAAATCGGACAGCAAGTCGAAATCCGATATGCCGGCTTGAACTGTGGCATCATGGATCAAATGGCGTCGAGTTTAGCAGACACCAACACCATGCTATTAATCGACACCCGCAGCCTCGAATGCCGCCCGATACCTTTCCCCGCAAACACAGAAATTTTAATAATTGACAGTGGCGAAAGCCACCAACTCGCAGCAGGAAGCGGCTACAACCAGCGACGCGCCGAGTGTGAGGAATCCGCGCGGATATTGGGAGTTAAAGCTCTCAGGGATATCGCCGACCCCCAAGCTGTAGAAGTATTGCCGGAACCCCTCAGAAAGCGAGCGCGGCACGTCGTTACCGAAAACAACCGCGTACTCGAAGCGGTAAAATCTTTGCCAGCAAAACGTTTTGGCGAGTTAATGAATGCTTCCCATGCCAGTCAGCGCGACGACTACGAAGTTTCGGTGCCGGCAGTAGACACGCTGGCGGCCATCTTGCAGTCAATTCCCGGAGTCTTCGGCGCAAGGCTGACGGGCGGAGGTTTTGGCGGTGCTTGCGTAGCGCTGGTGGAGAGTGGGAAAGCGGGTGTTATCGCATCCGAGGCGATCGATCGCTACCAGCGCGCAGGTTATAGCGGCCGCGTTTTGGTTCCCGAAATTACAGTTAATTCTTAACGCCAGAACTATCTCCCGACAGCGAAGGCCACCGCACAGTCACGATTACCGAATCCTCCTCGGCCGACCAATAATGAGGCACTCCCGGCAGCCAGAGAGCATAATCTCCTTCGCGAGACAGCAAGATTTCTTGTTCGGGAAATTGCAGGCGAAACCGCCCTTTTACCAGGATAGAAAGCGTCGTGGCTGCCGCATTTACCGCCCACTGAGTCCTGCAATCTCCGGCGGGGTGAGTGCCCCATTTTACCTCTAAAACAGAAGTCGATCGCGCGTCGTCTTCAGGAGTAATAAAGTGACCCGCAAACCAACCGCCCCGACTTGCACCTTCAGCGCCCGCATTTCCGAAAACCACTTGAGATGACATCAGCTAATCAGGTAAACAACAAATAGCTTGAGAGCACAAACTCTACGTTTTGTACTCAAGGACATCCTGCTCGATCGCTCGTGTCGTAGGGACACTCCAAAAGTCCATAGGTGTCAACTTAACGTACAACCGATAGTCCGACAGGGGTTGAAACCCCTGCCTCAAAGCTAAAGTCGTCTGAAGACGACTAATGAGTTTTTCAGTCCTCTTTGAGAGGACTTTAGCTATGAGACAGGGAATTCATTCCCTGGCGGACTAACGGGTGGGCGGGAGGACTGGTGGACAAAAAGCTTAAGTAGAACACCTATGGGCTTGGCCTAAGTCCCTACACTCGCCGTGTCCCTACAAGGGCTTACCACCAAAAGTGCTCTACTTACTTGCGGCCCGAAGTTTGACCTTCCGTAGTCGCTATTTCCCCAGTTTCCATCAACTGCTTAAAGCGACGTAAATCATTGGCAATTTGCTGTTCGGGAGCTTCGCCAAATAGTTTAGCAGCGCCAGCACCAATTGCACCGCCCGGAGGGTTGTATTCGATGACAACTTTTACCTCTGTACCGCGTCCCGCTGGTCCCGGTTGAAAGCGCACAAAGCCCGAATTGTCAACATCAGCTCCTTCCACAGACGCCCAAGCAATTAAGCGATTTTCTTCTTCGCGGACAATCTCTGCATCCCATTCCACACTGTTACCCATCGGCGCGCTGGCAATCCAGTGAGAACGTTTTTCATCGATGACCGTAACGTGTTTGAGATGCTTCATAAACCGAGGCAAATTTTCAAAATTTCGCCATAAACGGTACAATTCATCAGCCGGTTTGTCGATCGTCACCGTCTTTTCAACTTTAATGCTTTGATTCGGATCTGCTGCCGACTGCAAACCCTCCACAACCCCCAGCCCGCGCGCCGCTAAACCGCCGCCCGCAACCGCCAGCAAAGTACCTCGCAAAGAACGCTGCGACAAACCAAAAAGCACCAGCGCCCCGCCACCTATTAAAGATGCCCAGCGTTCGGTATCGCCGCTGCTACTTTGGTTTTGTTTGTCGGAATTTGTCATTGAACTAGATTCCATTGGTTTAAACCTGGTAAATTAATAGCGAAAAATAGCAGCTAAAGGTGCCTCCTCCGGCACTTGTTCCGGCGGCATCGCGTAAACAGTTCCGCCGTTGAGAATAGTTTGAATTGCTGCCGCATTCAACAAATCTTCGTCGCCCAATTCTGCATCTGGGTGGATTTGCACCGAGTTCGTATCGGGATTAAAACTACCCCAACGTTGAACGCCAAGAGCAACAAATAGTCGATCGACCCGTCCAAAATAAGCAGCCGAAACAGCTTTTTTCAAATCAGCCGAAATTTTATCGCTGCTTCTGCTCGGACAGGCTCTAGGAATTCCGCAGCTTCTTTTTTGTCAAATCCGTACTCTACTATTTTGTCTTCAGCCTCTCTAATTAAATTTTTGAACCGAATCGGATTTTGTTGAATTTGTGTTCCTTGAGCGACTGGCATATAAATTGATACGCACAATCCCGGAGATTGTTGTACCAGTGCTTTGAGTTCCTCTGCTGATATTAAGTTCACCGCTGAAACTCTTTTTCTAATAAGGGGTTGTGTAATGAAAACAACCGATTCTTTAAAATGTATCTCTCCTGACGCGACTCCTGCGTCTGCCTAAAGTAATGATCGGCTGCTGTAGAGCCTTTGCTCCCACAACTAAAACGGGGTTTGCAATGGCTGTTCCAATCGAACTGCTTATCACCTAAGATAGACGGCGCTAACTCGGCCGCTACTTTACCCTAATTTAGTTTAGTCGGGTTCCACTACTCGTTATATCTGATGAAAACAAAACTGTTTCTGGGGTGGCTGTGGGCAACATTTATTGCCTACACCTTGCTGCTAGCTCCTCTCGATCGGCCCGGAACGCTAACAGTTATTGAAAAAATGCTCAAGTTGCAGCTAGAAGGAATTAACCCCTACCTTGTCACCATATTCGCTCTCATGGGAGTGTGGCCGAGGGTCTACGCTTGCTTCCTATTCATTGATGAGAAAACCCAAAATATATCTGCTTGGCCTGCTTTCGTCGCTTCCAACGACGCCGGCATCATCGGCTTAATTCCCTACTTACTTCTCCGCCAGCCCCAGCCACAATTTTCCGGCCGCAAAGATATGTCGATCAAAATATCAGACTCCCGCTGGACAGACATTGTACTTTTACTAACTACTATCTGGCTGTTAGCTTGGGCTTTGTTAAATGGAGATTAGGGAGATTATGTCAGGCAGTGGCAATCAATTCCTTTTGTGCATTTAATAAATTTGGATTGTTGCTTGATGGCTGTAATATTTCCCTCACTTTTGGGAGACGACATGGCACGCCGTGGGCTCTCGGACGATCGCATTTTTTGGGCAGTGTCTATAGTTCCGCTGTTAGGGCCGCTAGTTTATCTTTGTCTGCGCCCCCCTCTGCCAGAATCTCCAACACAAATCGCCACTTTCCCACTGACAGCCAGAAATTGAAACATTGAAAAGTTTGCAAGTGTTCAAGATGTGATGATATAGGAGTAAAGTTTATTTCCTTCTCGTCTCCTCATGCCTGCCTTTCCAACCTGTGCCTCTTCCCGAACCGTCAAAAATGGTCGCATCCACAACGGTAAACAGCGATTTAGCGGAGTTTTGCTCGGTACGAGTTGCGGCAGTTGCGGGAGGGTTTGAGCAAGAGTATTCGGAATTTGGAGCGGAATGCGGAGGCTTATACGGGTGAACTCGTCGCCTCTGGCGTACCTAAAGACCACATTGTTCTTGCTTTCCATCCACCCGAAGTCCGACAGCCTACTGGATATGCGATCGCATAGCTTCTCCTCTTGACCAAGATTTTAGACAATCGCTGGCGATCGCCATTTACTCAGAAAACGGGTAAAGGGGCAAGCTTTGTTATATAAAGCTTAACCCCTCTAAGTCGCGCCAGGGATAGGATTAATAGGGCAAAGAGTTTGAATTCCGAGGACCGACATTCGATAGATTTAACCCGCTATCATAGATGTCGTCAGCAATCTGAAGTCCAAGCGGAATACCACCAATATTCTGAGACAGGTCGGGATTGCCTGTAGCATTTGCAGCAAAAGCATCAAATACCCAATGCACCCCTAAAAAGACACGACTGATGCCATTTTCGATAATCATTTGCCACAGCCCACCGGGGAAACTGCGAACGTGTTTGGGTCGCACAGTTCCCTGATTGTCTCGGTTAATGCCATTGAACTCATCAGAGACAAAGGTAATCCCATTAAACAAGGTGTCATTGCTGCGGCTAGTTACGCCATAAAACCGTCGGGTAATATGCAGCGCGGCTGCACCGAACGTGGCGTGTCCAGAAGGATAGGCTGGAAAAGGTGGCGTACCGTTTTTACCCGTGGAATTCGTATTCGGTGCCCCTAGTGGTAACCACGCGGGGTCAGCATTTCGAGAAAGGACGTTATTACCAGTAGCGGCTGGACCTAAGGAGGGATCGTTTTCCCGAACGCCGACGACAGGTCGCCATAAATCGTGAATGTATTTCTGATCCCAGGCTAAAACACCAGCATCTCCCATTGCAGCATTCACCAACGCAAAAAGACGAGCATTTTGATCGACAGTATTATTCTGAGCGATCGCCACCGCACGGACAATCTGGTTGTACAACCGAGGGGGTGTCCCTAACTCAACAGCGCCATCATAGCCCCAGTAGATGCCGATGAGTGTTTCATTTGCAGTTCGAGGAGAAATACCTGTAGGCAAAGTTCCCATCAATTCAGGTGCAATCCCTTTCCCGCGCACCTGTCTCAGGGCGTTGATATACTCAGGACTCCCTAGCTGAGGTGGAGCATCTAACTCATGACGCTTAGTGACAGCAAAACCTCTTGATTGTGCGCCATAGAAGGGCGCATGAAAACCTTGATCGCTATTATCTGGATCGGGACGGTGTGCGCCACGAGCCACTGATGCAGCATAGCCATCATCGCTAGCGCTAGGATCATCCTGCCGCTTCTCCAAGATTTTTTGAGCTACCAAAAGACCAAATTCATGACCTTCTTGTAGGCCGTCTCCTTCTAAACCTGCTTGAGTATGTTTCAGATTAAAAAAGGATTTTTGACTGGGATACAAGCTAGACAATGTAGCGTGGGCAGCGGCGGCTACCGCAGCATTGGCTGAGGCATTGGGTTTCGGACTAGGTAAGTTAGGAAGATAAGGAGATAAGTTAACTGGAACGACTGGATTACCCTGTACCCGTGCATAAGCGTCATACATAGCTAAGTGAACGATCGCCAAAGCGCGAGAACTTAGAGTGGGGCCTGGTTGCTCTTTCTTTCCGTTAGTAAAACTAACGCGATTGGCTTCGAGTGCGACTTCATTCCAATACAGAATTGGGTCCATTGTTTCTCCTAGTAATAGTTAAGTATGGCTGCTAACAAACGCCCAAACGGTAATGTGTTGGGCTATAATAAGGGGAATTTTGCTAATTTTAGTGGTCGCTAATTTCAGCTTGAGTTCACCCTTACCTTCAGTTAGTAAATCTAGCTGACGAGTTTTCCTCCGTGCGCTCATTCTCACTAAAGTTTGAGGCAATTGCCTAGTCACTTTTTCTAGTTACCTCAAATGAGTGTCACTCGTTTGAGTGACATCGCAACTTTGCCCAAAATTTGCAGATTTTGCTGAACTAATACGGCAACCAGCCAGGGAAAATAAGTAATAATTTGGAGGGAAACATTTTCCTAGGGTGTGTAGAATTCGCTGCCGATCGAGTGATCGCCACTTGCATTGTATAGGATAGATATAGAGGGAGCCTAAATAAAAAAGAAGAAGCTGGGCAATTGCGGCGGTCAGAACCTGGTTTTTGGGCGATCGTTTTTGACTCAAACAGGTCGGAGATTATCCAATGGCAAGCGCAAATCATACTCGTCATCCCCGTTGAGAAATTCCTCGAAGGAAAGGGTTTTTTGGGCGATCGCAACCATTGATATTAACCTTTTGCGTAGGTTGGCTCTCTGTTGTCTGTTTCTAGCTTAAGGTGAGGTAGAGAGATAGATCGCTGCTCTTGTAGGGTGCGTTAACGAGGTATACCGTAAACTTTGACACCTCTTCTCGGTTTTACTGCCCGCGTCCTGGTTTGCAATCTACGAAACCTAATGCTTCTGTGTCGAGAAAACTGGCGATCGCCATTTAGATCACCGCTGCGATCGGATATTCAAATTACGAATCATTGTGAGGTGGATGTAGAGCGATAGAATGCAGGACTCCTCGAAGATTGACTACTCCTTCTCGGTTGAGTTGCAGCCGATCGATGGTAGCGCGTCCAGTCGGTGTTAAACCCAACATTTGAGTCGAATCGGTGCTCCCAGTAAAGTGTTCGCTCCAGTTATCCTGTCGAGGATGATAAAGTGGGACGGAGCCACCTGTAACGGGGTCGATCGCCTCACTATGACTGTATTTGAAATTGTTACACCCTTGACAAGCGATCGCCAGATTATCCAAATCACTGATGCCACCTTTGGAGCGAGGGATAATGTGTTCAATGGAGAAGGGATTTGGAGAGAATTTAGCTTGACTGAGACAATACTCGCAGCAACCATTGGCGCGTTGTTTAATGAATTGTCGTTGCTGCTGTGTGAGGCGGGATTCAGGCATAATCAACGATCTCGGGATGAGGATTGATGCCGAGGGTTTGCATGAGCTCCGTCAGAGGTTGGTTGCGGAAGGTTGCGAGTTGAATTAAGGCTTGAATGCGGGCAACATTGAGTTGTTCAAGGCGATCGCTCATTTGGATCAGTTGCTTGTGTTCTTCGGGAGTCAGGGTTTCGGCATGACGCTTGGCGATGAGGGCATGGTATTCTTCCCAGGTTTGTGCACTAAAGCCGATGTTAATTTGTTGCAGCAAGTCGGCTTCAGTAGGTTGGGTGGTTGGAAGTCTAGGCTGGAGGCGTTCTTGCAGGGCGTTGAGGATGTAGCGATCGGGTTCAACGCCCTGTCGAGATGCTTCAGTGCGGATCTGGTGTTCGAGTTCGGGAGAGAGGTTGAGGGTGATGGTGGTCATTGTTATCTTGGCAGCAACATCTATTCATCATTTTAGCGATCGGGCTTTCACCTTATCTCGAACTTCATCGCCTGGGACTTCTCGATTTTACTGCCCGCGTCCTGGTTGGCAATCTACTAAACCTAATGGTTCTGTGTCGAGAAAATTGGCGATCGAAATGGCGATCGTCGCTGCGATCGGATATTCAATTTTCGCAGCACGCGCGATCGGAGCCGCTTTAATTCGTTCTGGCAAGCATCTCAAAATGACTTCGGCATCAGCAGGAGAAAGTTGTTCTTGAAGTTTGGCTTGCATGGCATTCACCTTTGGGTTGGAATTTGATAGATATATTCAAGCCACAACCCAACTCTGATTTAGCGGTATAACGGCAAAATGCAGCGGCGGCAGATACATCAGCAACTCCATAAGCAACTTTCAACCGTCCGCTGCCATGAAGTGTTGGGCTGTGCTATTTACGTCGCTGTGTAGCTTGAACTAGTTTCCATAACATACCACTATCCCCAATTACTAATGAGCGGCAGCTTTCGTAGTCTAGTTTTGTTAAATCATCAATATGTGCTGCTCGATTACGGTAATCTCGCGTCAACAACAAAAGTGTAGTGTACAAACCGTTGATATCAAGAATCCAATTTGCATTTGGATAATCGTGCAGGAGTTTAATGAACTCTTGCATTAGCACACTTGTTGAACGCCGCTTTTCACTATTAATGGTAGTTTGTAGAAAATGAGCAAACGTACCTAACTCTGGTGGCTTTTCCGTCCCATTTCTACAAAACTTGGCAAATTTTCCGATGTCCTTATCTTTAACATCCTCATCAAGCAGGGAAGAACCACGTAGTACAGTCAATGGCATGATTAGCCGTTCCACTACCTCCATTTCAACAGCTTTACAAAGACCGATTGTTGCAGGTGACCAATCGAGGTTTGCAACACTGTCCAGAGACTTTGAAACATGCTCTGCAGTAGCTAAAAAACGAAGAGTAATTGCGGATAAAAATTCCGCTCGTTTCTCGGAAATCCTAAATAAGCGTTGAAATTCACCTTCTTGTTCTGAATTGAATAATGAGAATAAAAGATTACCTAAAGCTTCAGCCTTTTCATCATCATCTCCAGTCCCAGCCTTAATTTCATAAATTGATAATAAATAACCATAGCAACCGTTGCATAAGCGCCGATTCCAGTCTTGACCATATACAGTTATTAACTTTGCTTTTTTTGAGGTTCTACACCGGAAACAGTGAAAGGCTGTTGCTTCCTTAAACCGAAACTGCTGTAAAGGACCACGGGAAAGATATTCTTTCTGAAGCTGTGATGGAATGGGTTTCAAAGAAATTACCTCAAAATAACACCCTGCAAATAACCTTACGGTAAATTAATCTGTGATAACTGCGGATAACCTTGCTGTACTTTTCCCATCGGGATATAAAGCAGCCCAACGGCTTAATTGAGCGGCAAGAAATCTCTCGCTCCCAACTAAAATACTATGATTTTGTCCGCTCCAATGATGTGTTATACACTGAGCGCTTAATAATTATTCATGTCTTGCGATCGCCAATAACTTCTCAGAACTAAACAACGAAGCCAACCTTTTTTGATTGCCTAATCTTTGCTCGAAACAGACAACCTTAACGGGCATATCGGTTCGGTATAAGGATCGAGTTGAACCGCATTCGCTACGCTAAGCGGTTAACCATTGTCGTTGTCATGTCGGTTCCAACGATCTTTTCTGTCGCCGCGTTTCGTAATTTTATCATATACTGTCAAGTTTTATATAACGCGGTCGATAGAACTTATAATTGTATCGCAGTTGCGGTACAATACCCAATACAATAGAAAAATAGCGCCGATCGCTGATGTATTTCACCAAAGGTGGCAGTAATCCACACAGCGATCGATGAGCATTTAACCAAATTGTCATGTGGCTAAAACTGGACGATCGAGTTTGCGAACTGCATACAGAAGCGCAGCTTTGAGATCCTCAAGTTCCAAGTCTGGTAATTCTTCGATAATTTGCTCAAAACTCAAACCCGCAGCTAGCAACTCTAGGATATCGATGACTCGAATCCGCATTCCCCGGATGCAGGGACGATCGCCACATTGTCTTAAATTCACTGTGATTCTGTCAAACAGATAAGCAACGGATGCTGGCATTAGTTAAAATTGTTTAAAATCTTTGTATATAGCTTACTTCCTTTATCGCCCCAAACTCACACCGCGATATAAATCCTCGATCGCCACTTCCAACTCAATACTCTGTAAAGTATTATTCGTAGGTTAGGCGTAGGCAGGAAGTGGCTCATAAACGAGTTCCATGAGTTTCTCTGAGGGAATGGTTTCCATTGCATAGGTATTACCTTGAGCATCCGCAAAATCTACTAGATAAGCACGATCCTCAAAGCTCATGAGAATAGTGCCAACTTGTCCCGGTCGCAGCAAAATTGGCTGAGAGGTTGCTTTATGGATTGCGTGAATTTCTTCGGTCAAGGCAACAACATCATACTCGTGTAATGTCATCACAGTATCCTCACTTATTGACAGGATAGGTATTAGTTAGCCGGGGAAAGTCTTCATCGGTGCGAATCATCCAACATGACAGCACCCAAGAGCTTCCGGTTTCCGTGGTCATGAAAAATTTGATATCATACTGGGTTCCATAGTTGTCTGTTTTGTAAATTTCCGCCTCCTGATTGACCGCAGATTCTAATATAGCGGCTTCTAAAATAGTTTTGTTTTCTAGTGTAATTCCCAATCGATTTCTAAACAGGATGGCTTTATCTTTTCCTTTGGGATGCTGCATATTTAGTGAGTATCGCTCAAGCTTGTCGCCAAGCAGTGCCTTATCTCCGTTGGGTAGTTTCATCTGTCGAAATGGTTAAGTCACTGGGTGGAAAGTTTTCATTTGCTAGAAACCCCATTAACTTGCCTCAGCAAAGAGTAAAGGCGTGTAAAATACGTCTTCTTTGAGGCACTCCGCCGCGAAAGCAAACACAGCTTGTATAGATTCAGCATTAAGCGTTGGGTAGTTTTCTAGAATTTGTTGCTGCGTCCAACCTTCTGAAAATAGCCCTAGAACGAACTCCACTGATATTCGTGTCCCCTTAATTACAGGCTTGCCAAGCAGAATTTTAGGATTTGAGTGAATGTGTGCTTTCCAGTTCATAACCACTGCGCCTCTATGGGTTTTCATCTATTATGAGTATAGTATAGTTAAAATGATAAAATTTATGACCACAGCAGTATCTATTGACATTGGTACGCTCATTACACGCACTCCCGGACTGCATGGTGGATGTCCCCACATCCTCGGTAAAGGCGTTACCGTTCGCCGGATTGTAACCTGGTACAAGCGAGGATTGAATGCTGAAGATATTTGCGATCGCATCGGACATCTCACCCTCGCCGAAGTCTACGCCGCACTCACCTACTATCATGCCAACACCGCAGAAATTGAAACTGATTTGATTAATCAAGCAGCAGAAGCCAAGCGTCTTGAAGCTTTGTACAGCAACTTTGGTAAAGAAGCATGAGTGAGATTAGGCTTTACCTAGATGAAGACTCCCAAGATCAGCCCCTGCTACGGGGATTACGAGCACGTCAAGTTGATGTAACCACCGTCAACGAAACTCAAACAGAAGGATTAATCGACGAAGAACAACTTCGGCTAGCTGCCAGTCAAAACAGAGTTTTGTACAGTCACAATATTGGAGACTTCTGTCAGTTACATACTGAGTTCCTTGGCAGAGAGGAATCTCATGCTGGCATTGCGCTGATCTCACAAGACTATTCCGTCGGCGAGCAAGTTAGAGTCATTATGGAACTAACTGCTAATAAGACAGCAGAGGAAATGGTGAACCAGTTAGGACTGAAAAATAAATAACTTGATGGATTGTCGGGTATAATCAAAAACAGCGCCCTGATTGCTATTTTCTCTAAAA
>NZ_JAUBSB010000006.1:0-35256 GCF_036702135.1 Microcoleus sp. LAD1_D3
CATCTACTTTGTACCTTTATTGATAAGTTAGATTTAGACCCGGATTTGATTTTAAACCATCCTAATCTTTCTTCAGTATTGTCTTATGGTACTTTGGCTGCTTAAAAACTGTCCGGAGTATTGTTATATCAAAAATAACGCGCTGCTGACGCACCTTACTAAGCTTGAGGATAACGTTGTGCTAAGAAAGAGATAGCAGCAGCCCGATCGCCCAAATCGCCATCCAACCTCGCCGCCAACAAATCATCCAACATTCGTTTAAACCCAGGCCCCGGCTTATAACCCAAAGCCTTCAAATCGTTGCCATTCAAAGGCGGCTCAACATTCGCCCATTTGGTGAGATATTCCCAGATTTGGCGGCGGGCACTTCGCGGGCTTTGTAGGGCGATCGCAATTAACACCGGCAACTCATAATTTTTCAACAGCAGCACCAATTGACTCGGCAACTCGCACTTAGGCAAATTCTCTCCTAACTGCTTCTTTCCCGATTCCAAAACTTCCAACCGCTTAATGCTGTCAGCAGGTAACTGAAGATTTGCAGCCACCTTCCCGCGATATTCCGGTGCTAAATAAGCTATCAAAACTTCCAGCCGCATCTGCCAATCGGGAATATTGATAATGGGGAATGGGGAATGGGGAATGGGGAATGGGGAATTGTCTCTTCCTTCTTCCTTCTTCCTTCTTGTCTCTTCCTTCTTCCTTCTTCCGACTTCCATCGGGCTGACATCCGTTACATCCGTTACAGAATCCGTTGCCGAACTTCCTTCTTCCTTCTTCCTTCTTCCGACTTCCATCGGACTAACATCCGTTACATCCGTTACAGAATCCGTTGCCGAACTTCCTTCTTCCTTCTTCTTCCTTCTTCTTCCATTCAAACACCGATCGAGCAAACGCAGTTGCCGCCACAACTCCCGATCCAACTCCAAAGTAGGATGAATGCAGCGCAAAGCCTGCAAATCTCCCAGCATTTGCAAAGCAACTTTCCAGTAAGGAGCTTGCAAAATGTATTTCAATTCGCTTTTGAGCCGAGTTTCCAAAGCCGGAGCTCGGCCGTTTTCCCCCTGAATTCGGTAATAAATCCCGCTGGCTAAAGCGTTGCGGATGTATCCTTCCGTCTGCGGCTCAATTTCAAATCCCAACCGCACCGCAAATCGCACAGCGCGATAAATTCGCGTCGGATCTTCAATAAAACTATTGGCGTGCAAAACTCGAATTTGCTTCGATTCCAAATCCAGCAAACCGCAAAAAAAATCTAACAATTCGCCACTGCGAGGAACACCCAACCGCACAGCCAGCGCATTAATTGTAAAATCCCTGCGGTACAAATCTTGGCGAATTGAACTCGCTTCAACTTCAGGATTTGCAGCCGGATAAGGGTAAAATTCAGTCCGAGCCGTAGCGATATCCACCCACAGGGAGCCGAAAGCAGAGTCTTTGTGCCACAAAAGCGCGGCGGTTTGAAAGTGACCGTGAACGTCCAAACGCGAGTCTGGGTAAAGTTTTTGTAGCGATGCAGCCAACTCGACACCAGCACCGGAATCGTCGGAACCGCACTTTCCATCCACAACCAAATCGATATCTGTTAGCGCCAGTGTATCATCCGTGGCTAAGAGTAAATCCCGGACTGCTCCACCCACAATATAAAGTTGCCAGCCGCGGTTTTGGGCAATATTGGCCGCGATCGACAATAATTGCCATAATTCGGGACTGATGCGCGATCGCAACAACTGCTCAACCGATTCGGGCACGGGACAATTAGAAAATTCTGCACTACTTCCCCTGTCTCGCGCTTTTTGCTGGTGCAATTCCCGCAACACATCAGTCCGAGTCACAATTCCTACAAGTTGACCGTTTTCCAATACTGGCAAGCGCCCGATATCGTATGTCACCATTAAAGATTCAATTTCCGGCAGCAAGGTATCTGGGGCGATCGTTTTTAACTGCGGACTCATGTAACCCTTCACCGGAGCGTGGCTGAAACCGTGGTGCAGGGCAATGTCAAGGTCGCGGCGCGAGATAATGCCAGCCAGTCGATCGTCCGCATCAACCACAGAAAGCCCCGAATGTCCGTAACGTAGGAGGATACGGTGAGCTTCCCCCACGGATGTTTCCGGGCGAATACTCCGCACCGGAGACGACATTAACTCGCGTGCTGTCGGAGGGTGGGGAATTTGAGCTTTGAGTTCGTCAGCTAACTGATTTAAAGTCAGCAGGGGGTCAACATCGCGGGTGGCGAGGGAAGCGGCGCGGGCGTGGCCTCCGCCGCCGAAGGGTTTGAATAATTCGCTGAGGTTTGTGCCTTCGATGCGCGATCGACCGATAATAGTTAATCGATTGGAAACTGGCGATTCGGGAGCGATGTTGCGGTTGTTGTCGTTTTCGCCAAATTTATAAACATTCCCTAACAGCAGAGCATCGGTTTCAGTTAAATCGAGCAAGCGAGAAGCCAGTGAAGAAAGTCCCGGAACATAAGCTTCAGTAGATAGCAGCACCCAGGCTACGCTGTAACCGTGCAAAGTTTCCGATCGCAAATTATTCAGCGCTTCTCTCAGCAAATCTTGCAATTGAGGAGACAAACCCGGTTCTACATATTCAGCTATTACCCGCAAACTCGCTCCCTGTTCCATCAACCACGCTAAAGCTATGGCATCTCGCGCAGTTGCGCCCTCAAAGGTGAGGGAACCTGTATCGACGTGGATGCCGAGGGCCATTACTGTTGCTTCCGAAGGCAGAAGGCGAAATTCTGGATCGCTCTTTTCCCTGAGCTTTTCGACAATTAATGTCGTGCTGGCTCCGACTGCTTCGATTTGGGTGACAGTTGCGGGGATGTCCAAATCAGCTTGTAGGTGATGGTCAAAAACCGCTATTTCGTTGAGGTGTGGCAAATCCAGCCACTCGGCGGCTTTTCCCAAACGATCGCGCTGTGAGGCATCAACTATACTAATCGATCGAATTTGTTGAGGATTGACCGATCGGCGTTCAATCAGTGGGTACTCGTCGCGGTGTAGCGCCAAAAAATCCCGCACCGTCGGGTGACACCCGCCCGTCAATACGATCCTGCTACCGGGGCGCAGCACGCAAAGTCCCACCGCCGCTCCCAAGGCGTCAAAATCTGCTGTTGTGTGGCACAAAACTAAGTCCATAGCCGAAAATCCCGCATCTCTAACTCAAACAGTAGCAATTTCTCGCCCTCTGAAACCGGATGTGTCGATCGGGCTTTAAGTTAACCTTTCCAGTTTTCTGTGCTGTAGCGAACAATGATAAAATTGATAAAAATCTTAAGAGCCGCTGACGCCTGTTCGCGCAACGCCCGAATTTGCCTGGGTTCTTTCGTATCAATCAACCGACAATTTCTCGATCGACTATCGGGAAACTGTCAAAAACTAGAATTTGGAAAAATTTTTTCGGTTCTGGGAAACTATTTCTGATCAACGCACGGTTATATCGAAAGGAGAAAAGATGTTATCAATTCTGTTTCAAGTGGTTTTACTAGGTCTGGTGCTGCTGTCTTTTGTGATGGTCGTTGGCGTGCCAGTTGCTTATGCCTCTCCCCAAAACTGGAATCAGTCTAAAGCCCTGATTTATGCCGGGTCTGGCCTCTGGTTTTTGCTAGTTATTGCAGTGGGTGTATTGAACTTTTTAGTCGTTTAATTTCACTCCACCCTATCGAATAAAGAAGGTAAAAGATAGAAGTATGAAGGCATTCGCCAGGGATTGAAAGGCATTCGGCAGAAGCTAGGAATTTTCCAGACCGCGCGATCCTGTATGTTTTTGCACTTGAGATTCAGATGAGATGCTGCTGCTTTCTGACTTTTGCCTTCTCACAAACAAAAATCTAAAATCTAAAATCTAAAACCTAAAATAGAACACTATGACTGTTTACGAGGGAACTTTTACTCACACCGAATCTTTGCGATTTGCTATTGTCATCGGTCGTTTTAACGATTTGGTGGTTAACAAACTTTTGGAAGGATGTCAAGATTGTTTGAAACGCCACGGGGTTGATATTAATCCTCATGGCTCTCAGGTGGACTTTTTTTGGGTTCCGGGAAGTTTTGAGATTCCTTTGGTGGCGCGCCAAGCTGCTCTTTCTCACCGCTACGATGCGGTAATTTGTCTGGGTGCGGTAATTCGGGGCCAAACTCCTCATTTCGATTTTGTGGCTGGTGAGGTTGCTAAGGGAATTGCTGCGGCTGCTTTTCAAACAGGGGTGCCGGTGATTTTTGGGGTGGTGACGACTGACACGATGCAGCAAGCTTTGGAAAGGGCTGGAATTAAAAGCAATTTGGGCTGGAATTATGCGATGAGTGCTTTGGAAATGGGCACTTTGATGCGCCAAGTTAAGGGTTTGGGCGGAAATTCTTACGATCCATTACCTGCGTCTGCTGCTGTTCAAGTGCTGTCGGGCGAAGCGAATTTGGCGATCGCCCCGGATGTATCGTCGGATCAAATCCCCTCGTAAGTTCGGCTAGCAGTATTTTTAAGAAGCTAAAAAAACATCAAGATTTGCATCGGGAAAAATCTTAAGACTCTTGTGGGGTGGTGATTATGCCCGCCCCCAAGGTAAGAATTCCACTCGGGGCAGATCGACAAATTAGACCAATATTTTGCCAATTGGAAATGAAAACTTTGATGCCTCAAGTTCATGCTTTGGGCGGAAATTATGACGATCCATTACCTGCGTCTGCTGCTGTTCAAGTGCTGTCGGGCGATCGGGATTGATGTATGTTCCCAAAAAATTTCGTAATCTAAAATCCAGGTTCATTATTCCCTTTATGAACTCGGTATTAATCGGCTGATTGGATATTTAATTTGGTTGATAATCAACTGGAAATACACAGCGAACCTTATAAAAAACAGACAAGGTGATTTCAATTATCGCTCGCAACGAGTAGTTCTGTCCGATGAGACTGTCGTAATTCCGGGTTGCCCCGATTTATCTCTGGAGCTATCTTTGGTGTTTCCAGCCTAATCTAAAAGTGCGATATAATCGAGATCTATAATAAATTTATACCGTGCCGTAATGACTGCGCCACCGCCTCCGACACCGACACCGACACCACCCCCATCGAGTCCAACTCCTGTAGAGCCATCTCCTCCAGTAACTACGCGATCGGGTACATTCACGAAAAAGGTCGTGATGAATGTTTTGGAGTTTGTCGATCAGGTGTTCTATGCGTTAATGGGTCAACTTGGAAGAACAGTTTATGGGTCAATTCAGGATGCCCTCGCACTGGGTATTCTTTTAAAACTTCCCAGTTTAATCGGTGAAATTATTATCGGTAAAGATTTCTCAAGTTTCGATATTTGTCTAAAAGAAAGCCCTTTCGGTGCATCTCGTTATGCTTGTTTCATTATTGTAGCTTCTGATTTTTTGTTGTGGATAGTTCTCGCAGGTCGAATTATTGCTCGGTTTTGGGCAGATTTAAAAGATTTGAAAAACAATCCGTAGGAGATATCTGATATGACTTTAGTCAACCGCAAACAAATTAGTCTTTATGAAGAAGCTGAATCTGGATTAAATTCTTTAGTCAAGCAAACGGCTCAAGTTGGTGTTGGTTTGTTGGGGATGCTGTTGCTGACAGGGGGAAATCCGCCAGCTTTGACAGTAGGCTTAAGTGTAGTTGGGGGAATTGCTTTTGTTGCTTGGAGCGAAGAAAAGCGACTCACTAAATTTTATGCGCGACAATCGCAACTCAAACACGATCCTGTCATTGCGAGTGAAACGTTAGCGGAGCGATCCGAAGGAAAGCAATCGCCACCTCTTAACTCTAGTGAGTCTGAATCGCTTAATAACATTAAGCAAATTCTTGAATTAGATACAAATAATTTATCTGAATTGGTAAAACAGGCTGGTTTAAATCCGTATGAAGATTTAGCAGGAGCTGATTTAAGTGGTGTTAAAGGAGTTGGCGGCAAATTGAGCAGATTCAATCTCAGCGGTGCAGACTTAGATGGTGCTGATTTAAGTCGTGCCGATCTGAGTTTTGCTAACTTAAGCAATGCTAAACTGAGCGATGCCAACCTGAGCGATGCCAACCTGAGCCATGCCAACCTGAGCCATGCCAACCTGAGCCATGCCAAACTGAGCGGTGCCGACCTGAGCGCTGCCCACCTGAGCAGTGCCGATTTGAGTTTTGCCAACCTGAGCGGTGCAAAACTGAGCAGTATCAACCTGAGTCATGCCAACCTGAGTCATGCCAACCTGAGCGGTGCCAACCTGACCGGTGCCAACCTGAGCGGTGCCGATTTGAGTTTTGCCAACCTGAGCAGTGCCAACCTGATCTTTGCCAACCTGAGCGGTGCTAAACTGAACGGTGCCAAATTGAGTGATGCAGACTTGTGGAGTGCCCAATTGAGCGATGCAGACTTGTGGAGTGCCGAATTGAGCAATGCCAATTTAAGCAGTGCCAATTTAAGCAATGCCAATTTAAGCAATGCCAATTTAAGCAATGCTAATTTGACAGCAACAAACCTGAACACTGCAAAAGTAGAAAGTGCTCGATTTGGTAAAAATGCCGGACTGTCTGAAGATGCAAAGTATGAGCTGAAAAAGCGAGGTGCAATCTTCCCACAAGATGAACGGATCGCAGCAGTGCTGTAAAATTTTTGTTGAGACGGTAAAACATCGGTCAAGTTATAGAGTTTCCGTCATCTGTATTGAGTCGCTTAAGGAAAATGTGTCTTCAATACGAGCTATAATAGTTGGGTAACGTTGGGGTAAGTAAAAAAACTAACATGAATCAAACTTCTACAGTTACGATCGGCAACACATTTTATAAAATCCTCGCAGAAATCTCCGCAAGCTCTGGAAAATCACTCCAAGCAGTTCTCGAACAAGCCATCGAACCATACCGAAGACAACAGTTTTTAGAAGCAGCAAACCAAGCTTATATTGCTCTACGCAATAACTCCGAGGCTTGGCAAGAAGAACTTGAAGAACGATCGCTCTGGGATATCGCTTTAGTTGACAGTTGACAGTAAAAACCCGGTTTCTTTGGTTTTGATGCTGAATTCCCGGTTCAAATCCACCCAACCTTGCAATTTTTGAAATTGTGTGATACCATAAAACGTTCTCAAAAAGCGCAACACTAACTATTACTGCATGGCAACGAAGCCAACGATCGCATTTACTCACCTCGGCTGCGAAAAAAATCGCATCGATACCGAACACATGATTGGCTTGCTGGCTCAAGCGGGCTATCAAGTGGATTCTAATGAAGAATTAGCTGATTATGTTGTAGTCAATACTTGCAGTTTTATCCAAGCTGCGCGAGAAGAGTCAGTCCGCACCTTGGTAGAATTGGCAGAAGCTAATAAAAAAGTAGTGATCACGGGCTGCATGGCACAGCATTTTCAGCAGGAATTGCTGGACGAATTGCCCGAAGCAGTCGCAATTGTCGGCACTGGCGACTATCACAAAATAGTCAATGTTATGCAGCAGGTCGAAAAGGGCGATCGAGTTTCCCTCGTCTCTTCAGAACCTACTTACATCGCTGACGAAACTACTCCCCGCTACCGCACCACATCGGAAGGTGTCGCGTATCTGCGTATAGCAGAAGGCTGCGACTACCGCTGTGCATTTTGCATTATCCCGCACTTGCGCGGAAATCAAAGGTCGCGGACGATCGAGTCTATCGTCGCCGAAGCTAAGCAATTAGCCTCCGAAGGGGTAAAGGAAATTATCTTAATTTCTCAAATTACCACCAACTACGGCAAAGATATTTATGGCGAACCGAAACTAGCCGAATTGCTTCGCGCTTTGGGTGAAGTAGATGTACCTTGGATTCGGATGCACTACGCCTATCCTACAGGTTTGACTCCGCAAGTTGTCGAGGCAATCCGGGAAACACCAAACGTTTTGCCGTATTTGGATTTACCCCTGCAACACTCGCACCCGGAAATTCTGCGGGCGATGAATCGGCCTTTTCAAGCTGGGATTAATGATGCCATAGTCGATCAACTCAAAGCAGCACTTCCGGGCGCCGTAATGCGAACAACTTTTATTGTTGGGTTCCCCGGCGAAACCGATGAACACGCAGCACACTTGCTGGAATTTGTCAAGCGCCACGAATTCGATCACGTAGGAGTTTTTGTATTTTCGCCAGAAGAAGGAACCCCAGCCTTCAGCTTGCCCCAGCAAATACCTGCAGAAATAATGGAAATGCGGCGCAATTCGGTAATGGCGGCACAACAACCTATATCATTGAAGAAGAATCAAGAGTCTGTCGGTCAGGTAGTTGATGTCCTGATAGAACAAGAACAACCAGAGACAGGCGAGTTGATTGGTAGATCCGCTCGGTTTTCCCCAGAAGTAGATGGACTCGTCTATGTGACAGGAGAAGCGCGACTGGGTTCGATCGTATCTGTGAAAATTACTGGTGCAGATGTCTACGACCTCTACGGTCAAGTGTAAGTATTGCTGGAACTGTTGCCTGAGACGGTGCGGCGAACAAAAACCGGACACGAACCAAAAATGATTAGTAGATTGTGCAGAAAAAGTAACGTTTAGTACACAATTGTGCAAAGATATGTAGCAAAGGGGTTCTAAATTTTTTTAGCCCCTATCTGGCAATCGACCCTCCCCGTCGGGGTGTGGTAATCTCTACAGAACATCGGAAAATTTTAACGAATTTAATGTTTTGTTTCTGAATGTAAAGAGTTATGATGATAACAAGCCAGAAATAAGCGGGGATAATTTGAGATTGCTTCGCCGTCCGCCCTACACCACAACGGTATCCCGAAAGAGTGTTGAGATGGATAGGCGGTAACGGTCGCCCCATCCCCTGCTCAATCCCGCAGGCGACGGATTGCGGGATAGCGCCTGAACCAAACAACCTGTTACTACTATTTATGTAGTGAAGTGGGGCTGGTCATGATCCTCACTATAAAATGCCTAAGAGGGAAAGCTTGCAAGTACCTCAAAGGAAGTCCAATGTCCTGTTTTAAGAATGTTGGAAGCCTATAACCCGACCCCTGGCGGTTGGTATCGGTGATGTCACAAAATCAAAGACGGCTGTCGAATTGGTAAATTTAGTCACCATCGACGGAGCTGCCCTATACTCGATTGCTATTTAAGAAGGTGCGCGCAGGCGCAGCACCATAAAGAACTCTTATGAGTTCCTGCCCTAGAGCAGAAATCCGCATCCGAGTTGGGCAACTTAGAAGGCTAAGACTCGTTATTAGGAGCATTAATGAATTTATTGTTTGAAGGCTTAGGTCTTTCGGAAGAACTCGTTCTCCATCTGGAAACACTAGGCTTTACAGAACCTACTCCCATCCAAGTACAAGCAATTCCGCACCTGTTAGCAGGTCGCGACGTTGTGGGTCAAGCCCAAACAGGGACAGGCAAAACGGCAGCATTCTCGTTGCCCATCTTGGAGCGGATTGATTTAGATCTGACTGCGGTGCAAGCACTGGTGCTGACGCCGACTCGCGAATTGGCGATGCAAGTAACTGAAGCCATCCGTGATTTGAGCGGCATCAGCAGCGACGGCCCGGTAAAAGTGGGTCGCTCTCTGCAAGTTCTGACAGTGTACGGCGGTCAATCGATCGATCGTCAAATGCAGCGTTTGAAGCGCGGCGTTCACGTCGTTGTCGGTACACCCGGACGCATATTGGATATGCTGAGCCGCGGCAGCCTGAAACTAGACAAGGTAAAGTGGCTGGTTTTGGATGAAGCTGACGAAATGCTGAGCATGGGCTTTATCCAAGATGTGGAAAAAATCTTGGATGCTGCACCAAAAGAACGTCAAACGGCATTTTTCTCGGCGACGATGGAAGCTTCCATTCGGAAATTGGTGGCGCGGCATTTGCGTAACCCAGTCAACGTCACCGTAGAACAGCCAAAAGCAACGCCGAAGCGCATCAGCCAAGGCGTGTACATGATTCCCCGTGGCTGGTCGAAGGCAAGAGCTCTACAGCCAATCCTAGAAATGGAAGACCCGGAATCTGCACTGATTTTTGTGCGGACTCGGCAGTCGGCGGCAGAACTCACCAGCCAACTGCAAGCAGCAGGTCACAGCGTTGATGAGTATCACGGTAATTTGAATCAGGCACAACGGGAACGTTTGTTGCATCGGTTCCGCCAATGTCAGGTGCGCTGGGTAGTGGCGACTGATATTGCGGCGCGGGGTTTGGACGTGGATCACTTGACTCACGTGATTAACTACGATTTGCCCGACAGTGTGGAAAGTTACGTTCACCGGATCGGACGCACGGGCCGGGCTGGTCGCGAAGGAACGGCGATTACGCTGATTCAACCGGTCGATCGCCGCAAACTGCGCTTGATTGAACGCCACGTGCGATCGAGCTTGACGGTGCGAAACATTCCGACACGGGCGCAAATTGAAGCTCGTCAGTTGGAAAAGATGCAAGGTAAAGTTCGCGAAGCTTTGGCTGGCGAACGGATGGCATCTTTCTTGCCTCTGGTGTCTCAGTTATCCGAGGAGTACGACTCCCACGCGATCGCCGCTGCTGCTTTGCAAATGGCTTTCGATCAAAGCCGTCCTGCTTGGATGGGCGCGGATTACGCTCAACAAGAAGATCCCCCGATTGGTGGAGAAAACAGCGTCAAGCCAATCTTGATCAAAAAGCGGGCTAAGACTGGTGCGCCAAGTAATTCTGTAGCGCCGACTTTTTCTGGAGCGCCGAGTGCTCCTGTTCCCCAGAACAGCTAATTGGTAGGGTGCACAATGTGCACCTTATTTAGAATTTTTGTAGAGGTGCGATCGATCGCACCTCTACTTTTTTTTAGGGGTGTGATCCCAAATCCGAGCTCGGCGGTTGAAACCGCGAACAAACTTTCGTCCACTCCTAGCGGACTGAGAATTGGATAAGTAAAGATGCAAGGAAAGCGATCGGACAATTTCTGTAACTAATTCTACGCTGAGAACGTTAATTGATGAATTGGGTACTGAGTGTCAAAATGTGATTACTTTAATCCATCAGCTTCAGTTGCTTGATTTAAGCGATCGACAAAAAGCTGAAATTATAGCAGAGTTCCTTCCTCTCTGCAATCCATCTCAAAGTTCACTGCGGAGAGGATTTTCAGACATTAATTCCTGAGGAAATGACAAAATTGTCGGATGATGATGAAGAGGATTAAAGAGACGCGGGCGATCGTACATCAGGAAAAAGCCCTCCAGTCAACTTACAGAAAGGCTAAAAATCCTCATAAATAAGGAAGAAAGTCCTGACTACAAACTGGTGAACCGGGACTTTTGCACTGTTGTTTAATATTTCAGTTTAGCTGCGTGCCCACAATAATTTTTTGCACGCGATCGCCCTTAATTTCCCCAATCAAATTAGAAGCCTTTTGGTCATTGCTGTAAGTCAACCGAGTCACTCCACCCTGCACAGATTGCGACCCATAACCGTAAGTTTTAACAACTTTTTGGCTGTTATCTCCTACCTTCACACCATCAATTGTCAGAAACTTGGGATTGGTAGTATAAATTAAATAAACTTTGCCCTCCCATGCTGCTACCGTCAATCCTGAGTAGGTTAGCGTGCGAATCTTGCCGCCGATGCCAGACGCAGCAGGTTTAGTTTCATCGCGCTGCGGTTTTCCCAACTTACGTTTTGCCTCTTCTACAGACATCCCCAACCGAACGCCGCCAATCCCCAGGCGCGAATAGTTCAGCGCCGCCGGCTTTTGTGTCGCGCTGAGCATTCTTTCTAGAGTCGCAACAGTTTGATTCATAGCGGGAACAGGGCGAAGTAAAGCAGCAAATCCTAAGCTAGAAATTGCGAGATTCATCATGATGCCAGCGACGGCTGTTGTCACAAATATTTTTACCATTTTTTTATAGCTTTATTTGGCAATGTATTCGCGCGATCGCCGGCTCGATCCGGATCTATACTAATAATCCCCGGTGTAGAAAATTCACTCCTACACAAGCAAAATCCGCCTGGGCGGACTAAAAGAGTAAAGATATTGATCCCCAAAAATATAACGCCTAGAAACTCGGTTTCTGTAGAAGCAGTGCCAAGATATCTCGCCATGACGGATTTCTGAATACCAAACAAAGTTTTACGTTTAATTAAAGCGACTACTTAATAACCGGAATTGCTGTGATATCCTAACAAAAGCCATATCTGCATAAAATAAGTAATTTAGATGACCGCAACAGATTCTACTAAACACCAAAAATCCAAAGCCCTGAAACCGGGTAGCCGCCGCCCCGCTAAAGAACTTTGCAGCGAGTGCGGTTTGTGCGATACATATTACATCCATTATGTCAAGGAATCTTGTGCTTTCTTAACACAGCATATCGCGGAACTGGAAGAAGAGATTCACGGGCGATCGCGCAATCTCGACAATGCCGACGATTGGTATTTCGGAGTCAGTCAAAACATGATGGCGGCTCGCAAAAAAGAACCAATTGAAGGTGCTCAGTGGACGGGGATCGTCAGCACAATTGCGATTGAAATGCTCGAAAAAGGAATTGTAGAAGGCGTTGTTTGCGTCCAAAATACCGAAGCAGACCGCTTTCAACCGATGCCGATTATTGCTAGGAATCGTGAAGAGATTCTCGCAGCCAAAGTCAACAAACCCACTCTCTCTCCCAATCTTTCCGTATTAGAACAAATCGAAGAATCGGGGATGAAGCGGCTGTTAGTAATTGGTGTCGGCTGTCAAATTCAAGCCTTGCGAACAGTCGAGAAAAAACTCGGTTTAGAAAAGCTTTACGTTTTGGGAACTCCCTGTGTCGATAATGTCAGCCGCGCGGGCTTGCAGAAATTCCTAGATACGACTAGCCGTTCTCCCCAAACAGTTGTATCTTATGAGTTTATGCAAGACTTTAACGTTCACTTCAAACACGAAGATGGTTCGGAAGAAAAAGTGCCGTTTTTTGGCTTGAATACTAAGGAATTGAAAGATGTTTTTGCTCCTTCTTGTTTGAGCTGTTTTGATTATGTCAATTCTTTAGCAGATTTAGTTGTGGGCTACATGGGCGCACCTTTTGGCTGGCAGTGGATTGTGGTGCGAAATGACACCGGGCAAGAGATGTTAGACTTGGTAACGGATCAGTTAAATACTCAGCCGGTGATGTCTAAGGGAAACCGAAAAGAAGCGGTTCAGCAAAGTATTCCGGCTTATGAAAAAGGAGTAACTTTGCCGATGTGGGCGGCGAAGTTAATGGGAGTGTTTATTGAGAGAATTGGGCCGAAGGGTTTGGAATATGCCCGGTTTTCCATTGATTCTCATTTCACTCGCAATTATCTGTACGTGAAGCGGAATTACCCGGAGAAATTAGAGGCTCATGTGCCGGAATATGCTAAGCGGATTGTGGGACAGTATAAGTTACCAGATGTGTAAACTTGTAGGGTGCGTCAGTCAGGAGTTGTTGGATTATAGAAAAAATAATGCTAACTGACGCACTCTAATACTCAAGGATAGCAAAAGATAGAAAACAAATGCACTTGGGAACAATCGAATTATGGAATCGCAGAACGTTAACTAGACTGGCTATCCTTAGTACGATCTTAATTACTCTGATTAGTGGGATATGGTTGAGTATGATTGCAATGCCAGGGAAAAGCTACAGCGGGACAATTCCTCCTTTAACAGCACAGGAAATATCGCTCCGAGATGCTTTACAGCGCGATGTGGAAAAGCTCTCTGGTGAAATCGGAGAGCGCAACTTTATACAATATCAAAAACTTGGAGAAGCCGCTGACTTTCTCGAAGCATCTTTTCAAGCTGTTGGCTATAAAGTTGAACGACAAGGATATAAAATTGATGATAAATTTTATTATAACATAGAAGTGGAGATTCCAGGGGGAAAAAAGGCAGATGAAATAGTTGTAATTGGGGCACATTATGATTCTGTGGTGGGGAGTCCAGGGGCAAATGATAACGCAACTGGGGCGGCGGGAGTCCTGGCTTTAGCGAGAATGTTTGCAGGTAAAAAGCCTGAAAAAACTGTGCGTTTTGTTGAGTTTGTGAATGAGGAACCGCCTTTTTTCTGGACTGCTGATATGGGGAGTTTGGTTTATGCGAAAAGATGCAGAGAGCGGAATGAAAAAATTGTTTCGATGCTCAGTTTAGAAAAAATTGGTTATTACTCAGATGCCAAAAACAGTCAGAAATATCCAGCACCATTAAACCTGTTTTATCCTACATCGGGAAATTTTATCGGATTTATTGGCAATACATCCTCAAGTAAACTGGTTAGAGAGGCGATCGCATCTTTCCGCCGCCATGCTGAATTTCCCTCGGAAGGTGCAGCAATTCCGGGTGGCATTCCTGGTGTTGGGTGGTCTGATCAATGGTCTTTTTGGCAACATGGTTATCCAGGGCTGATGGTGACAGATACTGCTCCCTATCGCTATCCTTACTATCACACGGCGCAAGATACACCCGATAAGGTTGACTGGGAACGGACGGCGAAGGTGATAGCTGGATTGGAGAAAGTTGTGGCAGATTTGGTAGGAGTTGATATTAATTAGTTGCGTAGGGTGCCCAGCGGGAAAATATCCTCACTCGGCACAGAATATCAGGCAAACTGGCGCACCTAAAAATTAGTAGAAGTTGCCTGAATGAGGTGATTCAGAGAGTTTTTAATAGATGTTTGGCAGGGACGCGGTAAGGCAGTGTCTTTGTTGTATACGGTTGAGAAAATTAGACGTAAAAGATTATGACATTTATAGTTGCACAGAAACACATGAAGTTACCAAAGTCGATCGCACTTAGTTGTTGTGTGCTTCTAGCATTATCTGGAAATGGAGTGTCGGGGAAAGCAGCAGCAGAAGTGCGATCGGGAAACAGTAGACGAACATTTGCCGATTGGTGTCGCCAAAAAGCTGATTTGAGTCCTGAAGCTAAACATACTGTTGAGGTGCTGTTGAAGAAAGCTGAGACTACTGAGTGCGATGTGGCGGATCGGAAACTTTCGAGTCTCACCGAACTCAACCTAAAAAACTATGGAATTAGCGACATCAAACCGCTAGAATCCTTCACTAACCTGACTTTGCTCATCCTCAGCAACAATAAAATCAGCGACATCAAACCGCTAGAATCTTTGACTAACCTGACTTTGCTCGGCCTCAGCAATAATAAAATCAGCGATATCAAACCGCTAGAGTTTTTGACTAACCTGATTTCGCTCGCTCTCGACGGAAATCATCTCAGCGACATCAAACCGTTCGCATCTTTGACTAACCTGACTAGAATCAGGCTCAGCGGAAATCCGATCGCCCCCAAAACTTGCCCTCTCAAACCAGAGTCTATCTGTAAGTGGGAACCACAAGCTCAACCATAAAACTTTACAGTGACGTTCGATCGCACTTAAATATTTCAGTTACGAAGGATAAATTTGCTATTCCTGAGAAAAACCCGATCGCCCTTATTGACTAAAAGCGATCGCACACCAACATCCTTCTACAAATCAGCAGCGTGCTGCTTCAATTCATCCAAAGAAACGTATTCCAAAGTTAAGGCGTGAGTCGCAGCCAAAACCACAAGCGGCGCACATCCAGCATCCATTGCTTCCTTCCAGCGAGAGGCGCACAAACACCAACAATCCCCAGGCTTCAAGCCGGGAAAGTTAAATTCGGGAACCGGAGTGCTCAAATCATTTCCGTTCGACTTGGTGAATTGCAAAAACTCTTCTGTCAGTTGAGCACAAACAGTGTGAGCCCCAAAGTCGCCACCACCTGTATTGCATTTGCCGTCCCGATAATATCCTGTCATTGGCGAAGTGCAGCAATTCTCTAACTTTCCGCCCAGCACATTTGTAGCTTCCGTCACCATCGCAGCTCCTGAGTAAAACTCTTCGATCTAATTTTACACAAATCGTTGTTTATATATTTTTTTCCATCGCAAAGTTGATGAATTTTTGTCCTCTGCGTTCTACTTCTTGTTTTCTAATCACAATAAATCCCTGGGTTTCAAAAAAAGGTCTAGCTGTAATGCTGGCTTCGGTAAATAACTTGTTAATTCCTAAATCTTTGGCTTTTGACTCAATTTGTTTTAAAATTAGTCTGCCAACTCCTTGTCTTTGAAAATCTTGATGACAGTAAAAGCGATCGATATGGCCGCTTGCTTCTAATTCCCCAAAACCTGCAATTTTCTCCCCCTCTTCTGCTACGAAAGTAAACTTACTGCTTAAACTTTTAGTCCAACTTTCAATATCGATATCTGCGGGAGCCCAAGCATCTACTTGTGCTTTTGTGTAATCGCGGATGTTTACTTCGTGTACGGTGTTGTAAAACAGTTTGACAATTTGTTGGGTATCACCGATTTCGTAGGTTCGTATTTTCATAAATTATCTCACTTCGATCGCTTCTTTAATATTAATTTGGGATTTTTAACCGCTTCGCAACGCGGATGGATGTTGGCTTTTACCATTTTGGCTCATTTCTTGCAGGGCGATCGGCAAAAAAATTCTTCCCTAGCCCTTGACAAACTCTACGACTCTGTGTTCTATTAAATATAACGACTGTTCGATATATATCAATCCGGCTTGCTGACCTAAAAAATCAATTTTGTAGTGATTGATACTATATCGCACGTTCGATATAGAATTATCAGACCAATAAATTTTAGACTTTAGATAATCTAAAATCTAAAATCTATTCACCCATGCCAAAAATAGTTGACCGCGATCGATACCGTAAAGAACTACTAAACAAATGCTTTGACATATTTGCCGAAAAAGGTTACTCATCAGTAACTATGCGGGAAATTGGGTCAGAAATCGGAGTTTCTACAGGAACCCTTTATCACTACTTCCCGAGTAAAGAAAGTTTGTTCGAGCAGTTAATTGAATACTTGAGCTATGAAGATACAAAAGAAGAAGCACTTGCTGAATTGGGAAATCCGCCAACTTTAGCAGAAAAAGTTGAAAAAATGATGGATTACATCAGCAAAAATGAGGATTATATGCTGAAAAATTTGTTAATGACATTTGATTTTTGCCACCAAAAGACTCGCAAAGAGATTGACAGCAATCAAGCTCTCCAGGAAGCAGGAAAGCGTTATGAAGAGGCAGTCATTTGCTACTTAGGTATCTCCGATCCAGCGCTCGCTAAATTTATCATTTGTTATATTGACGGTTTGCTGGTAAGAAGGTTTTATCAAGGTGAAAGAATATCTGTTGCAGAACAATGGACTTTATTAAAAGAGATGTTGCTCGCTTATTTAGACAAAAATAGCTGCAAGTAGAGGACAAGTATGAATTTTCAATCTTGGATAGAACCTAAAAATAGATTAGTAATCGGAATGGCAATTGCTGCCAGCATCATTACCAGCGGTACAGCTTTTTACGGGATTTCTCAGTTTGCACCGTTGGCTAAAAATACTGAACCTTTGCGTGCGGAAATACCACCACCGAGGAAAATAACGGCATTAGGAAGATTGGAACCGCAAGGAGAAGTGGTTCGCTTGGGAGTATCGCAGAGTTTAGATGGCGATCGCATTTCCCAGCTTTTAGTCAAAGAGGGCGATCGAGTCAAAGCAGGACAACTAATCGCGATTTTGGATGCGCGCGATCGGCTGCAATCTGTTTTAGATGAAACTCAAGAGAAAGTCAAAGTTGCTCAAGCCCGTTTAGCACAAGTAAAAGCTGGTGCAAAGTCGGGAGAACTTGCCGCACAATCTGCCACAATTGGCAAGCTAGAAGCGGAATTGCAAGGCAACAAAACTGCACAACAAGCCACAGTCGATCGCCTGCAAGCACAATGGCAAGGCGACAGAACCGCACAGCAGGCAACTATCAGCCGAATCACGGCCCAGTGGCAAGGGGAGAGGAAAGCACAACAGGCAACAATTAGCCGAATAGCGGCACAATGGCAAGGAGAAAAAACTGCACAAATAGCAGCGATCGACAAATTGCAAGCCGAGTTTAATAATGCTAAAGCTGAAGATTTCCGACATCAGCAACTCGCGGGTGAAGGTGCAATTTCTCAATCCGTAAGAGATACTAAGCGGCTGGCCTTAGAAACAAGTCGCCAGGAAATTAAAGAAGCACAAGCTAATCTCAGCCGAATTAATAATACGGCAAAGCAGCAACTTGAAGAAGCGCAAGCAAACCTCGATCGCATTAACAATACAGCCAAACAGCAAATTAACGAAGCAGAAGCAAACCTAACTCGCATTAACAGTACATCACTCCAGCAGCTTAACGAAGCTCAATCAACACTCAAACGCATTCAAGAAACTGGCATCGCACAACTAGAAGAAGCGAAATCCACTCTTGACAAAATAACCGAAGTGCGCCCCGTGGACTTGCAAGCAGCCGAAGCTGAGATCGAAAGTGCGATCGCCCAAGTGAAGCGCGCCCAAACCGAGTTAAATCAAGCTTCCATCCGCACGCCCAATGCTGGAAAAATCCTGAAAATTCATACTCGCGCTGGTGAAAAAATTAGCGATGACGGCATTGCAGACTTAGGAAAAACTCACCAAATGGTAGTCGTTGCGGAAATTTATCAAACCGATATCAACAAAATTAAGCTGGGACAAAATGCAGCGGTGATCGGTCAAGCATTTTCAGGAGAGTTGCAGGGAACTGTCAAAGAGATTGCGTTAAAAGTAAGCAAACAAAATGTGTTTAGCAATCAACCGGGAGAAAACTTAGACAGCCGAGTAGTGGAAGTAAAAATTTACCTGAATCCTGACGCTAGCAAACAAGTTGCGGGATTGACCAATTTGCAGGTACAAGTAGCAATTAAACAAAACTAAAGTCTTTACTAAAAACCTTGGAGGATTGAAAGTTATGGTAGAATTTGGCCCCGATCCGAACCGACCTTATCCGATGGCAGACCAGCGCAGGGTTTGCTTTATCAAAAGCTTCATAAAATCCCCCAATATTATCGTCGGCGATTACTCATATTATGACGATCCAATCGACCCAGAAAACTTTGAGAAAAATGTACTTTACAATTACGGCAGTGACAAACTAATTATTGGTAAATTTTGTGCGATCGCCACTAACGTCAAATTCATTATGAGCGGTGCAAATCACAAATTAGACGGCATTTCTACCTATCCTTTTCCCGTCTTTGGGAATGGTTGGGAAACAGCCATGAATCTATTAATCGAACTGCCCAGTAAAGGCGATACTGCGATCGGCAATGACGTTTGGATCGGCTATGAATCGGTGATTATGCCGGGAGTCAAAATCGGCGACGGTGCAATCGTGGCCGCCAAAACAGTTGTAGTAAAAGATGTTCCCGCTTACACCGTTGTCGGTGGAAACCCCGCACATTCAATCAGACAGCGTTTCAGCGATGCTGAAGTTGCACAACTATTAGAAATTCGGTGGTGGGATTGGGAAATTGACAAGATTTCTCGCAACATTAACTTAATTATGCAATCTGATATTAAAGCGCTCAGTAATGCTGAGTAAACTCGCAAATATAGCGATTTAAAATTAACAACCTGGAGGTTTCCCAATGCTTCAAATTGCATACTTAGTTCTCTGTATTCTGGGCACTGCTTTACCGTATTCCCAGTTTGTCCCGTTTCTCTTAGAAAAAGGGTTGAATATTAACGCTTTCTTCGGACAATTGTTTGCAAATCAAATATCCGGCTTTTTTGGCATGGATGTAATCGTCTCTTCCGTGGTTTTTTGGTTTTTTGTATTTAGCGAAGGTTCGCGTCTGAAAATGAAAAAATTGTGGATTTATATTGCCACTAACTTACTGGTTGGTGTTTCCCTGGGTTTGCCTTTATTTCTCCTAATGCGACAACGCAAACTTGAAGAAACAGCTTTAAATAACCAACAATAAATTCCCAATTCCCACTTCCCAATTCCCAATCCCCAAAATTTATGTTTCGCAAAACACCCCTGGCATGGTTGCAAGTAACTAGAGAAAAAACCCGCCTCGCTGTTGCTATAGCAGGAATTGCCTTTGCAGATATTCTGATTTTTGTGCAACTGGGATTTCAAGATGCACTATTCGATTCTGCCGTTAAGCCGCACCAAAGTTTACAGACAGATTTAGTTTTAATCAATCCTCAATTTGAAACTTTTGCTGCGGTAAAAGACTTCAACCGAGAGCGACTTTACCAAGCACAAGGAGTAGAAGGAGTAAAATTCGTCACTCCCTTATATATTGGTATGGGAGAGTGGCGAAATCCCACAACCCGCACTACTCGATCGATTTTAATTTTTGGAATCGACCCCGGAAACATAACATTTAATTTGCCTGATGTCAATCAAAACTTGCCTCAAATTCAAATGTTTAATCATGTGTTGTTTGACCAATCTTCTCGACCAGAATACGGCGAGATTGCCAATATTTTTCACCAACAATCTACCCTCGAAACCGAACTCAATAAACGCAATATTAAAGTAGGAGGAGTCTTTACTCTCGGTACTTCCTTCGTGGCTGACGGCAATGTCATTGCCAGCGATTCTACATTTATGAACTTATTTCCCGATCGCACACCCGATCAAGTTGATGTCGGCTTAATCAAGCTACAACCCGATGCCGATATCAAAAAAACCCAGTCAATGCTCAAAGCTATATTGCCCGATGATGTCAAAGTTTTAACCCTAGCAGAATTTGCAGAAATTGAAAAAGGTTATTGGGCAAATGCTACTCCGATCGGCTTTATTTTCGGATTCGGTACAATTATCGGATTCGTTGTTGGTCTGATTATTGTTTACCAAATTCTTTACTCGGACGTTTCCGATCACTTAGCGGAATATGCGACTTTAAAAGCAATGGGATATAGCGATCGCTATTTAGTCGGAGTCTTAATTCAGGAAGCTCTGCTATTAGCTGTATTAGGTTTTATGCCGGGAATTGTTTTAGCCAACGGACTGTATTCGCTAGCACAATCTGCCACTTTACTGCCAATTGCGATGACAACAAATCGAGCGGTTGTAGTGTTAAGTTTGACGATCGTGATGTGTACCGGTTCCGGCGCCCTCGCCCTCCGCAAACTCCAATCAGCCGACCCCGCAGACATCTTCTAATCTGGGTTCATCAGCGTTAATCTGCCTGCATCTGCGGTCAAAAAAACTCCCAAAAATCACCATGCAAACCCTAAATTTTCCCGCTAACCCAACTACCGCAACCGAACCAGTAATTTCAGTCCAAAACCTCAACCATTACTTCGGTCAAGGCTCTCTCAAAAAACAAGCCTTATTTGACATAAATCTCGACATCAACCCCGGAGAAATAGTCATTATGACGGGGCCCTCTGGTTCCGGCAAAACAACTTTATTGACAATGTTAGGCGGGCTGCGTTCGGCTCAAGAAGGCAGTCTCAAAATTCTTGGGCAAGAAATACACGGAGCTAGCAAAACTCAGTTAACTAAACTCAGAAAGCAAATTGGCTATATTTTTCAAGCACATAACTTGATGACATTCTTGACAGCCAAGCAAAACGTGCGAATGTCTTTGGAACTGCACACAGAAATGCTAAATCAGAATATGGATGCTTTGTCAATAGCTATGTTAGAAGCAGTGGGTTTGGGAGAGCGGGCTAATTATTACCCCGAAAATTTGTCGGGAGGGCAAAAACAAAGAGTTGCGATCGCCCGTGCGTTAGTCAGCCGCCCTAAAATAGTTCTAGCGGACGAACCAACCGCCGCTTTGGACAAAAAATCCGGGCGAGATGTCGTAGAAATTATGCAAAAACTAGCAAAAGAACAGGGTTGCACGATTTTGCTAGTCACGCACGACAACCGCATTCTCGATATTGCTGATCGAATTATCTACATGGAAGACGGTCGTTTGGCAACAAATCCGCGTCTGGTAATTAGTCCTTAGTCACTTTATTTGCTGGGCCCACAGCCTCGATCGCATCCTCCAAGGCGATCGATATATGAGTCCAATGAGTCCCCCCCTGACAAAAAGCCACGTAAGGCTCCCGCAGAGGCCCGTCAGCCGAAAACTCCGACGTACTCCCATCAATAAAAGTACCCCCAGCCATCACTAACTGACTTTCATACCCGTGCATCGGAGCCGGCACCGGATCTAAATAGGAACCGACGGGGGAATTTTGCTGAACCGCCCGACAAAAAGCAATTAACTTATCAGCAGAACCGAATTCGATCGCCTGAATCACATCTCGTCTTCTAGCCAAAGGCATAGGATTCACTCGATAACCCAACTTATAAAAAACATAAGCCGTCAAATGATTTCCCTTCATCGCCTCCCCCACACAACCGGGAGCCATAAACAAACCCTGAAACAGCAAGCGATTCAAATCAAAAGTTGCGCCTCCGCTGCTGCCGATTCCTGGCGCCGTCAAGCGACAAGTTGCCGCCTCCACTAAATCAGCCCTCCCGGCGACGTAACCTCCAGCAGGGACGATCGTACCCCCCGGATTTTTGATTAAAGAACCAGCCATCAGATCTGCACCCACAGCAGTAGGTTCGCAATCCTCGACAAACTCCCCGTAACAATTATCAACAAAGCAAATTGTGTTAGGATTCTGATGTTTAACTATGGCGACGATTTTTTCAATCTCAGAAATAGACAAACTCGACCGCCAAGAATAGCCGCAAGAGCGCTGGATAAAAACCAGGCGAGTTTTTGCTGAAATAGTAGATCTCAACGCCTGCCAATCCAAACTTCCTTCGCGAGTTAGAGGCAACTCACGGTAAGTAATGCCAAACTCAGACAGTGAACCTTGACCTTGCCCCCGCAAGCCGATCACTTCTTCTAAAGTATCGTAGGGAGAACCAGCCACTGCCAACATTTCATCACCAGGACGCAGGATGCCAAAAAGAGCACAGGCGATCGCGTGAGTACCCGAAACAAACTGTACCCGGACAGCCGCGGCCTCTGCCCCTACCACTTCGGCAAATAACCCGTCCAAAGTTTCTCGACCCAAATCATCGTGGCCGTAACCCGTAACCCCTGCAAAATGGTGGACTCCAACCCGGTGGCTGCGAAAAGCTTTTAACACTCGTTGAAGATTTTGCTTGACTGTAGTGTCAATACCAGAAAAAATCTGAAAGAGTGCCTGTTCTGCTTCCTGTAGCCGTGAAACGCTATTCATCTATACCTCGCTCACCCTTTGCGTGCGCGCTGTTCATTATGGCGTAGATGCGGCCCCTAGTTTGTAAACATAATATATTCATGACGATTGCAACTTCCAAAAAAACTTCTCCTGATTGGCCTGTCGTAGGCTTTATGGCCTTTCTGCACATCGGTGCTTTATTTGCTTTGCTGCCGAGTAATTTTAGCTGGTCTGCTGTCGGGCTAGCAGTCTTCCTGCATTGGGTAACAGGTGGTTTAGGAATTACTCTCGGATATCACCGCCTCGTCACCCACCGCAGTTTTCAAACACCGAAATGGCTAGAGTATTTTCTAGTTATTTGCGGTACCCTTTCCTGTGAAGGTGGCCCGATCGACTGGGTAGGAATGCACCGGTTACACCACATACATTCCGACACCGAAACAGATCCCCACGATTCCAATAAAGGCTTCTGGTGGAGCCACATGGGCTGGATGCTCTCGGATCTCCCGATCAGAGTTGAAATCCCCCGCTTTACTAAAGACATCGGTGACGACCCAGTATACAAGTTTCTCCAGGCATATTTTATCCCCATCCAAGTTGTCTTCGGTGTGTTGCTTTATTTATTAGGCGGCTGGTCTTTTGTGGTTTGGGGCGTGTTTATGCGGATCGTGGTGGTGTTCCACTGCACTTGGCTGGTTAACAGCGCTACCCACAAATTTGGCTACCGCACCTACGAGTCGGGCGATGGATCGACGAACTGCTGGTGGGTTGCCCTGCTCACCTACGGCGAAGGCTGGCACAACAACCACCACGCCTTTCAATACTCGGCTCGCCACGGTCTCCAATGGTGGGAAATCGACTTCACCTGGATGACAATTCAACTGCTGCAAGCACTGGGTTTGGCAACCAAAGTGAAATTAGCAGAAAAATAGCTGGGCAATTAGTCCTTGGTTGTCGGTCATCAGTTCTGGACTAATGGCTCTTGACCAATGCCTAATCCTGTTTTTGCGGTCAGGTTTTGGTTGGGTTGAAGTAAGTTCTCATCCTCGGGTGCGATCGACCCAACCAAAACCAGAATCAGTTATAATATAATTGGGAACAAAAAATTTTGTTTGGCAGCCAAATTTTTTATTTTCAAAATACAACCGTAAATCTTTTTCAATCCTAATCCCAAATCTATCATTGATTCTTTATTAGTTTGGGCAAGAGTGCAGGAAAAAAGTTCACTGCTCAATCCCAACTATTATGCGTGAATCTAGCTCGGCATCTCATCAGAAATCAAAAAGAGAATGACAATTGCAACGCAAGAAAAACTCCAATACAATTGGAAGCACGTTATTAGTTTAGCAGGACTTCATATCGGCGCTTTGTTCGCACTGCTACCCAGTAACTTCAATTGGACAGCAGTTGGTTTAACAGTATTCATGCACTGGATAACCGGCGGTTTGGGAATAACTCTGGGATGGCATCGTATGCTCACCCACCGCAGTTTTCAGACACCAAAATTCGTAGAATACTTTCTAGCATTTTGCGGAGCCCTTGCCTGTCAAGGAGGAATAATTGATTGGGTTGGGCTGCACCGATTGCACCACACCAACTCTGACCAAAATGCGCTCGACCCTCACAATGCCCAAAAGGGTTTTTGGTGGAGTCACATCGGCTGGATGCTATATAAAGGTCCAGCTCACGCTGAAATTGCCCGCTGCACAAAAGACATTTCGAGCGACCCCTTTTACCAGTTTTTGCAAAACTACTTTCTCCCCATTCAAATCGCATTTGGCGTGTTGCTTTACTTAGCAGCAGGCTGGCCTTTTGTAGTTTGGGTAATTTTTGTCCGCTTAGTTGCGGTATATCACTGCACTTGGTTTGTTAACAGCGCCACTCACAAATTTGGCTACCGCACTTACGAAACCGAAGATAGTTCTACTAACTGTTGGTGGGTTGCGGTTTTGACTTACGGCGAAGGCTGGCACAACAACCACCACGCTTTTCAATACTCTGCGCGTCACGGTATGAAATGGTGGGAAATTGACTTCACTTGGATGACAATTCAAGTTTTGGAAGCACTAGGTTTGGCTACTAAGGTGAAATTACCAGCAGCAAAATAGCAGCCATTGAGTCCTAGACGCAGAACCTCTGTAGGGTGTCAACTGCGTACCTTACCGCTTCAGAAACCCGGTTTTTCAAAGAAACCGGGTTTTTGGGTGACTAATAACCAATGACTAATGACTAATGACTAATAACCAATGACTAATGACTAATGAGCCCGTTTTTGCTCGCCCCGGCCGCGCAAATATTCCGCTAAAAACGCCAATCCTCCCGAACCTACTATCAACAGCACGCTCAGAGCATTAATATCAGGTTTTACCCCAGTCCGAATGCGGCTAAAAATTTCCATCGGTAGAGTTGTAGTCCCGCTACCTGCGGTAAAACTCGCAATCAAAAAATCGTCCATGCTGAGGACAAAGGACAGCAGACAACCTGAAACAATTCCGGGTATTAATTGAGGGAGCAAAACCTGAATAAAAGCTTCAACAGGCGTTGCACCCAAATCCAAGGCAGCCTCTTCTAAATACGGGTTTAAATCTGCCAATCTAGTAGAAACAGCTAGAGCGATGTAAGCGAGACAAAACACAATGTGAGCGGCGACAATTGTCCACAAACTCAGAGGAATAGCTAGCGCCGCTAAAAATACCAGAGTAGCAACCGCGGTCGCAATATCTGGAATAATAATCGGCAAGTAGGAAACTCCCTGATATAAATTCTTGCCAGGAAAGCGGTAGCGGGCTAAACCAACGGCCATCAAAGTGCCGAGTACAGCCGAGATTGCAACTGCACAAACAGCCACTGTTAAACTGTTTCTTAGGGCAATTAAAATCCGCGTATCGCTAAATAATTTAACGTACCAATCTAAAGTAAATCCTTCCCAGCCGGCGCTAAAACGCGATTTGTTAAAGCTGTAAAATGTGAGTACCAGGATGGGCAGGTACATATAAAAAAACATCACAACGGCAAATATCACCTGCCAAGAAATCTTAAATTTAGGTTTTAAGTACATATCGGCTTGTATTTCCTCCTGTGGATTTTCTGCGGTCTTTTCCATTTCTCGGTAATAGGTAATAGGTAATAGGTAATTAGTAATTGGTTATTGGTTATTGGAACAGTCAACAGTCAACTAACTTAGATTGCATTACGATCGCCATATTTGAGCAAAAGGGCAATTCCGATACTCACTGCAAAGATTAATACCATACTCAGAGCCGAACCCAGCCCCCAATTTTGAGTGGCCCCCAAAAATTGATTGTAAATCAAACGAGCCGCCGTCATGCTCGAAGCTCCACCGAGCAACTCCGGATCGACAAAATCGCCCAAACTGCTAATAAATACCAGCAAAGAACCCGCAGCAATTCCCGGCATCGTCTGAGGTACTGTCACTTTCCAGAAAGTTTCCACTGGATTCGCGCCCAAATCCTGAGATGCTTCTAGCAACCTGCGGTCTAACTTTTCCAAAGAAGCGTAGAGAATGGTCACGATATAAGGCAAATAACTGTAAGCCATACCGATGAGAACTGCGGAACTTTGATTGAGCAATTCCAGAGGAGGAATGCCTACAAGTGCCAGCAGCGAGTTGAGAACCCCCGTAGGACGCAGAATTGTAATCCAAGCATACGATCGCAACAGCGAAGAAGTCCACAGCGGCAACACAAAGCCTAACAAAGTTAAATTCCGCCACTTTTTCGAGACATTGAGGGCGATCCAGTAAGCGACGGGAAATCCCAGCAGCAAACACAGAATAGTAGTCCCCGTTGCGAAAAAGAGCGATCGACCAATCACCTGCAAATTCAGTGGCTCAAACACTCGCAGGTAGTTGCCGATTCCCGAAGGATTCACCAAATCTCCCGGTTTAATATTCGGCACCAAACTAAGCTGAAAAATCACCAGAGTTGGTATTACTAATAATAAAAGCAGCAACAAGCCAGAAGGGCCGAGCAATGTTAGTGGCCCCGCCCAAGCAGACCACGGGGAAACCGTTTCAGCCTTCAAAGAAGAATTGGGAGGAATAGGAGGGGGAGTTCTAGTTGAAACAGCCATAGATCAATTTTTTTGAGTTTTTAACCGCTGATGAACGCGGATTAACGCGGATATAATACGGATAGAGTGGGCGATCTGCTGTGCGGGGGCGAGTATTGTGTAAATATTGGGTTATAATTAGAGATTGCCTGTAAAACCCGCCCTCGGTTTGATGATTAGCCGCTGGTTAATTGAGTCCAATAGCGATCGTACACGTCTATAAATTTTCCTACCGGAGCAACACCTTCGCAATTTTTCAAAGTAGCCTCGGAAGGGAAAAGAATTTCATTTTCGCGGACTTCCGGCGTCAGCAAACTAAAAGCATCTTCCGAAGGAGTTGAGAAACTGAGCCGTTCTACTAAAGAAGCAGCGACATCCGCTTGCAGCATAAAGTTAATCCACTTATAAGCTGCTTCTGGATTGGGAGCACCTTTAGGAATTACTAAAGTGTCAGTCCACAGAGAAGAACCGCTTTTTGGCACAACATAGCGCAATTTGTCATTATCTGGAATTACCTCATTAGCATCAGAAGAATAACACATAGCTACCTTCAAATCCCCCGTCAGCATTTGCGGCCGCCAAGCATCAGTGGTAAAAGATGCGATCGCCGGTTTTAACTCCACCAACTTTTCGTAAGCTTGTTTCACTTGCTCTTGGTTCGTAGAATTGAGAGAATAGCCCAACATCCGCAGCGCAGCACCCATCACTTCTCGAACATCATTTGCCAGCGTCATTCGCTTTGCTAACTCCTGTTTATGCTGCCACAAATAGTCCCAATCTTCTGGCTCTTCTTTGAGTTGTTCGCTGTTGTAAATTAAGCCTGTGGTTCCCCAACTCACAGGCACGCTGTAGCGGTTTCCTGGGTCATAAACAGGGTTTTGGAACTGTTTTTTGAGCCGATCGAGTCCGCCCAAAATCGAGTGGTCTAATGGGCTCAACAGCCCCAGTTCCGTCATCTGAATCACCATGTAGTCAGACGGGTAAATGATGCTGTAGGCCCGGCCACCGCCAGCTTGAACTCTAGCCAGCATCGCCTCATTGGAGTCAAATACATCTGCAACCACGCGAATGCCGGTTTTTTCGGCAAAGCGATCGAGCAAAGCGTTATCGGTATAGCCTGCCCAAGTATAGATGAAAAGTTGGTCGGCATTACCTTTGACGGGAGGGGCAGATTGTACGTCTGCAAGTCGCCAGCCACAACTCGAAACAGCTAAACCGGAAATTGTCGCCGCCGAATTTTTTAGGAACTGACGGCGTGTAGAATTAGCCGGAAAAATCCTGGAAATTGGTAAGTTAGTCGGAGGCACAGTTAGATTTTAGATTTTAGATTTTAGATTTTAGATTGGGGAATTGGGGATTGGGAAATTCGATTTTAGATTTGAGAATTTGTAATAAGGAATAATTGGTAATGAGGAAATTATCCCATTCTCCCCCTCTTCCTTCTTCCTTCTTCTTGACATCCGTTACATCCGTCGAGCGAATCCGTTGCCGAACTTCCTTCGTTTCCCAATTATGCTCGATCGCCCAAAGCGAGACAATCAGTAGTTCCCCAATAAGCGTAAATCGGCGTGTGCGGGTCTGGGAAAGAACCGCCGGTATTTGGCTGGCGCACCGTAATTTTATCGCCCGACGACAACTCAACCACGTAATGAACGTGCGTCCCCATGTACATAGTATTTTTGAGCCGCCCTTCAAAACAGTTGACCGACACTTCCGGCTGGTAGAGATTCAAATATACTTTTTCGGGCCGAACGCTGACCACAACCGAGTCGCCTGTGACACCACTCCACATATCCGACTGCTGAACGACTATTTTCAGATTGGCTGAGGTGCGAACTGTGATAGTCGATCGGTCGATCGACTCCACCGTACCAGAAAACAAATTCGTATCGCCAATAAAATCGGCCACAAAAGCCGTCTGCGGGCACTCATAAATTTCTTCAGGAGAGCCAATTTGCTCAATCCTCCCCTCGTGCATTACCGCAATCCGGTCAGACAGACTCATCGCCTCTTCTTGGTCGTGAGTCACCATCACAAAAGTCAAACCCAATTCTTGATGCAAATTCGACAGTTCCAACTGCATCTGCTTCCGCAACTTCAAATCCAGAGCACCCAGAGGTTCGTCCAGCAGCAAAACCGCCGGTCGATTTACTAGAGCTCTCGCCAAAGCCACCCGCTGCTGCTGGCCGCCCGACATTTGACCGGGAAACCTGTTGGCGAAAGATTCCATTTTCACCAATTGCAAAACTTCTCGTACCCGTTCTTCAATTTCCGCTTTCCCCAGCTTTTTGATCCGCAATCCAAAAGCGATATTGTCCCAGACATTCATGTGTCCGAACAAAGCATAGCTTTGAAACACAGTATTTACCGGACGGCGGTAAGCTGGAGTGTTGGTCATCGACTGGCCACGAATCATCAATTCACCCGCCGAGGGAGTCTCGAACCCAGCGATTAAGCGCAGCGTCGTAGTCTTGCCGCAGCCACTGGGCCCGAGGATGCTAAAAAATTCTCCTTGGCGGATGTTGAGGTCAACTCCGCGGACTGCGGTTTCGCCGTTAAATACCTTAAAGACCTTGCGGAGTTCAACGTCAAGCGCTGTATCCGTTGCTGTCGTACCTTGGTTGAGTGCTGTCTGAAACATATTCGCCCTTTCCTGGGGGTAATGCACGCCACTTAAATACAGTTTAAGTTTAGACTTTTCTGTATTTTAGGTGAGGAATGTTGGATGTAACAGGTTTTGGGATTTGTTCTTTAAATTCTATCCCAGAGCGCACCATTGTCAGCAACAGGCTTTCCGGCCTGTTCCACAAGAAAATTCACTCTTTGTGGAACAGGCATCTGGCGTCAGCAACAGGCTTTCCGGCCTGTTCTACAAGAAAATTCACTCTTTGTGGAACAGGCATCTTGCGTCAGCAACAGGCTTTCCGACCTGTTCCACAAGAAAATTCACTCTTTGTGGAACAGGCCGGAAAGCCTGTTCATAAAAGGCTTATTGAGAATGGTGCAACATCTTAGATAGATCGGCCATCTATTGATTCTCAGGACTTGGCGTAGGAGAGGGTTTTTGCGGTTTCTCTGTTTTGGGTGCTTCTGCTTTTTTCCACTCTGACAAAGGTCGCTGGACGGCATTTTTAAAGTCAAAAGGCACTAGCAGCACGGGCAAATTTTCGGCTGAATTTTGAGGGGGCGCTTCCGGCGGATTGGCTTGAGCGTACAAGAAGCGGCCGCTAAAGTCTGTTTTGCCTAAAACTAGGCGGTGAGTTTCCTGGTTGTCCAGTTTTACTGTGACTGTAGCTTGGGGTTGGTCGAGACCGAATTCTGGCAGTTGAGCAGCAGTAATATTAATCGTGCGATCGCTCTTTCCTGTTGCTAGCCTGTCTAATAAAAAATCCACCGATGCCTGACTCGCGTGTGCTTGCACTGGCAATTTCATTTCCCAGCTAGACTTGCCTCCTTTTGTAGCATAAACTCTTTCAAAAGTCAATATTTTTTCGGGAGTTTTGACTGTAAAGAATTGTATGCGATCGGAGTTAAAAGCAAAAATTTTCTGTTTTTCTTCCTTAGCGGCTTCTTGTTTCGGAGACACTTGCATCTCGAACAAAGCAACCAGCCCAGTCATGCTCAACGCGACGGCTATCAATACTAATGTATTTTTCTGCAATTTCATAGTAACAGCGAATTGGGCATTGGGCATTGGGCATTGGGCATTGGGCATTGTTGACTGTTGACTGTTGACTGTTGATTAATGTTATTGGTTATTTGTTATTAGCCACAGCAAAGGATTAACAAATGACAACTGACAACAGTCAACAGTCAACAATCAATAGTCAACTAACTTATCTTCTCTTCCACCAGATAGCGCCACCAATTCCCAGTCCGAGTAAAGGCCAAATTAGCCAAGCTAAAACCAGCAATCCTACTTGAATGGCCGTCATGTTAATGCGGCGGTTGGTAGCTTTTTTCGGACTAATAGAAAAGCTTTGCTGGTCTGGTTTACTCAACCAACTGACTGAATTGAGAAACACGTCGCTATTGAGTTGTTGGTCAAACCAACCGTTAGTCACAAATTGAGATGTGCCAATTACTACCATTCGCGATGTTTTTCCAGAAGCTGAAGGCACAGAAGGAGTTGCGGTTGGACTGGGAGATGCTGTGGGAGATGCTGTTGGCGAAGTTGTCGGTGTTGGCGAAGTCGTCGGTAATCCTGGAGGCGTTGCTTCTTGCGAGACAATCACCGAATAGCTGATTGGGGAAGCTGTTGGCGAAGTTGTCGGTGATGGGGAATCTGTCGGCGATGGGGAATCTGTCGGCGATGGTGAATCGGTCGGCGATGGGGAAGTTGTCGGTGATGGTGAATCTGTCGGTGATGGGGAAGTTGTCGGTGATGGTGAATCTGTCGGTGATGGGGAAGTTGTCGGTGATGGTGAAGTTGTCGGTGATGGTGAATCTGTCGGTGATGGTGAATCTGTCGGTGATGGTGAATCTGTCGGCGATGCTTGGGGTGAAGGCGAGGGCGAAGTTGGTGTTGGTGAAGGTGAGGGCTTTAAGGGAGTGCTGTCAGTGGACGATCGAACTAAAGCTACACCTAATAATAGCGGGCCTTGTCGATCGGTCTTCTGATCAAACTCCAATTTCTTAGTCGTCAAATCGCTTTCCGCCCAACTTTCCTGACTTGTCCAAATCAGCGGTTTTTCCTCTATCCCTTGTACTGGCGAGGTTTCCAAAGCACGCGCAAATGGATAAAAGGAAATACCGTTGCCAAAACTTTGAGTAATCGGATGTTCGCCGTAGCGCCTGACGGTGGGAACCGTGGGGCCCAGGCCAAATCTTTGACCAGTACCCGAAGCATCGATGGCCAAACGGGTGTCTAGTTTGACCCCCCATTCTTGCAGAAGTTTGTCCAATCCCGTATCAATTGCCGGGTCTACCATTAACAATAAACTGCCGCCGCGATCGAGATAAGCTCTTAGTGCTTTAATTTCTGTATCGGAAAACGGTTTGTCCTGGCCGGGAATGATTAAAGCATCTGCATCTTCTGGCACTTCTTTGCGTTCGGTCAAATTCAGCGTTTGGGCGTTGTAGTATTTATCTTTCAGAGCTTTTTCAGCTTGCTGAATTCCGCCTTGACCTTCCTGTAGCGGGCGGGCTCCTTTGCCTTGCAAAAAGTAAACTGTAGCAACGCGAGTGCTCAGGATTTCTTCTAAGCCATTTGTAAGTTTGATCTCTGAAAGACCTTGATTTGGGTCGCTACCAAAAGCAGTGCCACCTTTTTGCAGAGCTTGTTTTTTGTCACCGGATTGCAGGTAAACTTCTCCGATGCTGGTAATGCTAAATTCCCGCGCTTTTCCCGGTTGGGTCTGCGGGTCAACAAACTCGAATTGGAATTTTTCGCCTCCCTCGCGTTTGTAGCTTTGCAGCAATTCTTTAATTTGGGGGTTTTGGATGGGGTCAAACACCCAAACTTTGACTGTTTGTTGCAAATTTCGCAGTATTTGTTGAGTCTGCGGGGCGAGGGTAAATTGTTGGCTTTCGGTTAAGTCGATGCGGACGGGATAGCGAACTGCTATGAAGTTAATTACTCCGAGAATCACAAAGACGGCGAGGGTGGCAATCAGGGCGTTGGTGCTGGCTTGAGTGGAACGCTGCCCCCAAAAGCTTTGTTCGTAACTCAAATATAGCAGCCAAAGGGCGATCGTCACTGCTCCGGCAATAACTAAACCGACTGTCAGGGGGTCCCATACTCCAGATACAAGTGCTGCTGTTACCCCCGCTGCGATGAGGAGGGGACCCAGCAAAAAAACGTATTTCCAATTTGTTTTGCTAATTTTCATAAGGTAAATATTGCGTGACAAAATTCCGGGTCGAGGATGTTATTCTATATCGCATTAGCCTGCAACCATGCTGTTAAATCTGACGGCTTGTTGAAATCGATCACGGCATCTCCTAGTTCTTCTAATTCCTGTATACCTAATTGACGGATGCAGTTTTCGGTTTCTGGTTGTATTGTGCCTAAGCGCTTCACTAGCTGACGCAATATTAACGATAGTTGAGCGGCTTTTATCACCTGCTCTCTTGCTACATCTATGGCAATCTGCTGGTCTTGAATCCACAGTTCTTGCTTCTCCAATTCATTTAATTCTTGCTGCGTGAAGTTGTCCTCGTTGGCAATTCTCAAAGCTTTCTGAAGTTCGGCAACTGTACTCAGTCTTTCTGGTACTGTCTCCAGAGTGCTGGTGTTTTTGAGAAAGTAAATCCATTGGTCGGCGGTTGTTTCTAATTCTGCTAATTCCTTGCTAAATTTTGGCAGTTCGATAAATACTAATTCTATTTCAGTATCGGGACACTCAAACTGTTGCTCTTTTTCTTGGAAAACAAACCGCGACATAAATTCCGGCTGATTTTCAAACATTTCAAAGTCGGCAATTTTCAAAGAAATTACTGTTTTTAGTCTTTCGTAGCGTTCTTTTCCTGTTAATTGCTGGCTGTAGCTTTTGGCAGCGTTGTACAAAACTCTGTTCCCGAAGGAAGGCACGTTGATCAGTTGAATTTCAACTAGGGCGATTCTGCCGCCGTTAATTGTGGCTTTGACATCTAGGTGTGTGTCTTGGGTTGCGAGAGTTTGAGGTTCTGGTTGGGAGTCGATTATTTCTAAGTCTTCGATGACCGGCTGTGCTTCATAAAGGATGGCGTTTAAAAAATTAATCAGGATGTCTTTGCTGTCGCTGGAACCGAATATTTTTTTGAACGCAAAGTCGATTTTGGGATTGATAAATCTCATTGTTTGAGGTGTTTTGTAGAATGATTCGTAGGGAAAAAATAACCTTCCCTTTGCTTTTTACTTGTCTTTACTTCGGCAAAAATAACCTTCTCTATCTCTGTCTTCCCTAATGTTTTTAAGAACGCTGATATCGCAAGGCATCGATGGATTGGGCGGTCAGAAATACTCCTAAAATGATGTAACTGGCAAACATAATTAAACTGCTGGTATCGAAAACTCCCTTGACAAGATTGGTGTAATTTGTTAGGAGCGACAAATGTCCTAATGCCGTTCCAAAGGGGCCACCGATACTGACGGCGACTGCATCGATCACCCAGAGAAATAATACTAGAGCGAAGGTGAGGATGGCTGATAAAATTGTGCTGTCGGTGAGGGACGAAATAAACATTCCGAGCGACAATACTCCTGCTGCTAGTAAGATTAAGCCGCCGTGTCCTAGCAGAAGAACTCCGGGGGGTACGGGTGGGGTTGAGGAACTGAGGGCGATCGCCTCGCAGAACAGCAGGGGCAGCAACATTGTGGTATAAAATGTTAAAACACCGAGGAGTTTGCCCGTAGCAACGGCCCAGTTTGTTAAGGGCGATGTGGCTAATAGTTCTAAGGTTCCACGTTTGCGTTCTTCTGCGTAAAGTCCCATTGAGAGTGCGGGTAGTACGAACAAGGAAAGGGAACCCATTATTCGCAGGAAGAGTTGCAGGAATTCGTAGGCTACGTCGATGGGAGGTTCGGTAATTCCCATTTGGTCTCGCTGACCAATTTGGGGAATTAACCCGTCGGGGGCGAGGAGGATGGCTATCAAAAAGTAGCCGGTGATTAGCCAAAAGACTGCTGCTATGGCATAGGCTAATGGTGAGGCAAAATAGCTTTGTAGTTCTTTGCGGTAAATTGCGACAATATTACTAATCATTACTAACCTTGGGAATGGGGAATAGGGAATGGTGTCAACTTAAGCCTGAAAGCCTTTGTATCTCTCGTTTATAGCCGAGTCTAGATCCCCCTAAATCCCCCTTAAGAAGGGGGACTTTGAGTTGTTCCAGTTCCCCCCTTCTTAAGGGGGGCTAGGGGGGATCGGGGCTTAATCGTCAAACAGCAGTCTGTGACTACGTTTGACCTTAAGTTGATACCAATGGGGAAGGGGGAATGGGTAATTGGTAATTGGTTCATTCTGAGTCGCCTGCGGGTGGTGTTTCGCGGTCGTCGCTATCCTGTGGCTTTCTTTCTATTTGTCGCTTTTTGGTAAGAGGTGGCTGTTCTGGTCGAGAATCGCTAGTCGGTTGTGGCTTTTTTTTAAGTGGCCGATTTTTGACCACTGGTGGGGATTCTGGTTGAGAAGGTTGGCTCGACTTTGGTGTTTCTGAAACTTCGAGATTTTCGACAATCGGTTCTGGCTGAGAAAGCTTGATCGACTTTGGTGAATCTAAAATCGCTTCGGGTTCTGGTGCAGAATACTCGATCAACTCTGGTGTTTCTACAATGA